>JAEYTV010000211.1 GCA_023433855.1 Pseudomonadota bacterium
CCACTTGACCGAACCAAAAGCCAACCAGTCTGGCGCGATCCCTGATTGGACCTTGAGCTCCAGTGCGTCCGGGGTATTGGCCGTACCGGCCACAGGGATTACCAGGCCGCCCAGAGGATGGACGGACGAAGGTACCTGCGTGAGATCCACGGTTCCTCTGATGGTCCCGAGATCGACCTCGCTGTAATACATCAAGCTGGCGCGAAAGGCATATTCCGGAATTTCATACGCCACGCCGGCGCGCCATCCCCACCCGTCAGCCTCGAGATCAAGACGCCCCACTCCGCTCGCCGCAAAGCTGATCAACTCGGGCGCAACCAGAAGGCGCTCTTTGAATCCTTCCAGTTCGAGATAGTTCGCGCCGCCGATCACCCGGAATTGTCCAGGCCCCAGGTCCACCTTGTAGGAACAGGTGAAAGCGTAATTGTCGCTCTCAACCTTGGTTTCGATGTTGTCGTAGGCACCGGCCCAACGATCGCCCGGCTTCGTGTGAACTCCATATGGCTGGGAATAGTCGAACATGCAGTCGAAGCCGTCATAACCTGCCTTCGCTCCGATGCGCGGCGACCAGTAGTCCTCGCTGTCGTCCGCCGACGTAGAGTAGCCGAGGGTGTTAAGATTGGGCGCAGGCGTCGAGAGAACATTGGTGTCGACGACGTTCTTTACCTTCCGCTGCGGCATCACGAACGTGCCGGTCGACTCCACTGCGACGGAGGAAGGATCAAAAAGAAGATCGATGTTATAGCCGCCTCGCTCGAGACCTCCCGCCGCCGCCGTGGTAGGCAGTGCGCCGATGACCGCCAAGCCCAGCAGCCCCCCCACTACTTTACGTCTCGCCATTTTATCTCCCCACTCCCCAGTAAGTGATCGCGCCAGCTTAGGTAATTCTCCCTAGTTGACAACTTTCCGTGATGGGTTCCGCAAGCCTCCAGGGGCAGGAAAGCTTACGTAAATCATCATTGAGCCCGCCGGCCACCGAACTCTTGAGAACAAAGTTCTAACATACGGATAAAATTTGCAGACGCTTAAAACACCATGTCTCTAACAATCCCATCTGCGGCAATGTGGCAACACCTCTGCTTTCTGCTCGTCACGAGATCCGCGAGGACAAAAACCGACGCCGATGTAAAAAAAGATGCCGCAACAGAGGGCTGCGCGGCATCCTTAGCGTCAAGTGGGAAGAGGATCGAGCTATCCAGCTTCGGTGATTCTCTGCAAAGCCGTCCTCAAGCTGGCGATCTGAACCTCCAGTTCCGCCAACCGCTCGCGCTCACTGGCGACCACTTCCGGATCGGCATTGGCGACGAACTTCTCGTTTGCCAGCTTCTTTGAGGCTCTTTCCATCTCGTTTTCGGTCTTGCCGATGGCTTTCTCGATCCGGGCCTTTTCGGCCTGCAGATCGATCAGGTTGCCGAGGGGGAGGCAGGCGGTCGCCTCGCCGACCACGATTTGCGCCGCTCCCTTTGGAGCGACATTGGCAAGCTCAATGGCCGCGATCCGCCCGAGCCGGCGAATTGCGGCGTCGTGGCGCCTCAGGCGCTCCACGCTGGTGTCGTTTGCTCCGACTACAACCAGCGGCGCAATCGCCGAAGGGGGCACGTTCATTTCGGCCCGAGCCGAGCGCAGCCCAGACACAAGATCCACGAGCCAGTTGATCTCAGCCGCAGCCGCAGTATCGCTGAAGCCGGCTTCCGGCCAGTCTGCATGGCACAGCAGCATGTCTCGCGAAGCGGTATGGGCCCAGAGCTCTTCCGTCATGAACGGCATGAAGGGGTGGAGGAGCTTGTAGGTTTCTCCAAGGACATAGGCCATGCAAGCCTGCGCCTCTGCCTTTGCGGCAGCATCTTCGCCCGCGAAGATCGGCTTCAGCAACTCCACGTACCAGTCGCAGACCTGATTCCAGACAAACCGATACAGGGCCGACGCGGCTTCATTGAAGCGCAGGGTCTCGATCGCGTCAGTGACGTCCCGGATCGTCGATGACAGTTCGGTGAGTATCCAGCGGTTCACCGTCAGCGCCGTCGCATCCGGGCGGAAGGCCGGATCGACCTTGACACCGTTCATCTCGCCGAACCGAGTGGCGTTCCAGAGCTTTGTCCCGAAATTCCGGTAACCGGCGATGCGGGCGGGGTCGAGCTTCACGTCGCGTCCCTGAGCGGCCATGATCGCCAGCGTGAATCGCAAGGCGTCCGCGCCGTATTCGTCGATCAGGTTCAGCGGATCGATGACGTTGCCCTTGGACTTCGACATCTTCTGGCCGTTCTTGTCTCGCACCAGCGCGTGAACGTAGACCGTATGGAACGGCTCGACAGGATTGCCCTCCTCATCCTTCATGAAGTGCAGGCCCATCATCATCATGCGGGCAACCCAGAAGAAGATGATGTCGAAGCCGGTCACCAGCACGCTGGTCGGATAGTACCTTTCGAGCTCCGGCGTCTTGTCGGGCCAACCAAGCGTGGAAAACGGCCACAGCGCGGAGGAAAACCATGTATCGAGCACGTCCTCATCGCGGGTCAGGATCTCGCCCGGCTTGAAGTTCTCAAGCTTCTCCTGGACGAAGGCCTTCCACGGGCCTTCGTGCGACAGGTAATGCTGGATGGCGGCCTCCAGTGCCTCTTCCTCGGTTTTCTCGACAAATATCTGGCCATCGGGACCATACCAAGCCGGAATCTGATGGCCCCACCAGAGCTGGCGGGAGATACACCAGGGCTGGATGTTTTCCATCCATTCGAAATAGGTCTTTTCCCAGTTCTTGGGAACGAATTTCGTGCGGCCTTCCCGAACCGAGGCAATCGCCGGCTGGGCGAGCGTATGGGCGTCGACATACCACTGCTCGGTGAGGCGCGGCTCGATCGGCACCCCACTACGGTCCCCGTGCGGTACCATGTGTTTGTGAGGCTCGATCTTGTCGAGCAGGCCCGCTTCCTCGAAGATCTCGATGATCACCTTGCGCGCGTAGAACCGGTCCTGGCCCTCGATCCGGTCCCAGGCTCCATGGAGAGCGGCGGGATGATCCAGCCCCTCGAGGAAGTCCTCATTCTCCTTGATGGTGATGGTGCCGTCGACATTCATGATGTTGATGGCACGCAGCCCGGCGCGCTTTCCGACCTCGAAGTCGTTGAAATCGTGCGCAGGAGTGATCTTGACCGCACCCGTACCTGCTGTCGGGTCTGCATAGGCATCAGCGACGATCGGAATCCTGCGGCCGACGATCGGCAGGATCACATGCTTGCCGATAATCGGCTTGTAACGATCGTCATCCGGGTTCACGGCGACGCCGGTATCGCCCAGCATGGTTTCCGGGCGTGTCGTCGCGACGACCAGATAGTCCCGCGTCTCGAAGGTGGTCGGCCTGCCTTCTTCATCGAAGGCGACGGGATGCTGGTAGGTGACGCCGGGCTCGAGAGGATACCGCTGGTACCAGAGGTTGCCGTTGATCTCCTGCGGCTCGACTTCGAGGTCCGAGATCGCGGTCAGCAATTTCGGATCCCAGTTGACCAGGCGCTTGTCCTTATAGATCAGCCCTTCCTTGTAGAGCGTCACAAAGACCTCGAGGACAGCTCGCGAAAGTCCCTCGTCCATGGTGAAGCGTTCTCGCGACCAGTCGCAGGACGCGCCAAGGCGCTTCAGCTGGTTGAAGATCAGCCCGCCGGATTCGGCCTTCCATTCCCAGACCTTTTCGATGAAAGCTTCCCGCCCCATCTCGCGGCGGCCAGGAAGCTGCCGCTCCATCAACTGGCGTTCCACGACCATCTGCGTGGCGATGCCCGCGTGGTCCATGCCGGGTTGCCAAAGGACGTCCTTGCCGCGCATGCGCTCGAAGCGGACCATCACGTCCTGCAACGTATTGTTGAGGGCATGGCCCATGTGCAGCGAACCGGTCACGTTCGGCGGCGGTATGACGATCGTGAAGGTCTCAGCTCCGGGCTTTGCATTGGCGCCCGCCCTGAAGGCGTCTTCCTTGTCCCAGGCTTCGGCGATCTTCGGTTCTACGGCTGCGGAATCATAGGTCTTTTCGAGCATTTCCTGCCCCGGTTCTGTCTTGGAGAAGATAGCGGCGTGTAAATAGGATGGGGTGTTGCGAGTCAATAAAAAAGGCCGCCCCGTTGCCGGAGCGGCCCGTCGAGGCAGATGGCGACGATCAGCGTCGCGGGCCCCGAGCCACGCGCTCGATCTCCTCGCGCACCAGACGTTCGACGAGCGTCGGCAGATTGTCATCCAGCCATTCCTGCAGCATCGGACGAAGCATTTCCTGCGCCATCTCCTCAAGCGACCGGCGTTCGATGCCGTTGAAGACGGCCGCCAGGTCTCCGAAGGACTTTGCGACGTGAGCACCAGCTTCAGCTGACAGGAGATTGGCAGCCTCCTCGATCTTCGCCGGCAGGCTTGAAGCAGTGGTGTCCGCCGAGGGCCTTGCCTCTTCACGCACCCGGCCCTCCGGCCTACCCGAACGCGGCGGGTCGAACGACGGAAGCGGTGCCCGGCCGGCAGGTTCCTCCCGCGGTTTGACCGGAGCTGCGGCCGCAACCGGTTGAGCTTGCACCGGGGCGGCAGTGCGCAGCGGCGCCGAGCCGTCGCGGAATTCCGTCATGCGCGGGAACGGTGGGCGGGAATCCGTTGAACCTTCCTGGCGCCGGGCAGCGGCGGACGCGGTTTCATCGGGGGCGTTCACCGTGCCATTTTCCTGCTGCCGGGCAGCGGCCGCCCGCACCCGCGCCGCCACATCGGCGAGGGACATGTTGCGGTCGGGTTGCTGGACCTGCTGATCAAGAGAGGGGGTGGGCATGGGGGCAATCGGCTCCTTCCTCGGCAGACCTGGATCATTGGCCACCACTTCCGGAACAAAGCCGATCGTCTCGGAGAGCGCCTGATCGTCCTCGTCGTGCTCGGGCAGATCGGAAGCCATGGGCCGAGCATCCGGCTCATTGCTCTCGATGATCCGGCGGATGGACGCCAGAATCTCTTCCATAGAGGGTTCACGCGCTACATTTGGCTGAGCCATTTCTTTCCCCGCTGTTGCCGGCACCGATCCGGCTTGCGTGGGCATTCCGAATCACACGTTCAGTCTAAGGTCTCAGCGGGACCGGAAACAACGACAACGGCCTGTTGCTTTTTCCCGATACACAGTTTTGTTGGAGTGTGATTCCTCGATGTCACACTCGCTGCGTTCGATGCTGCTAAAGCAACAAGGGGCCCTCGCGAGCCCCTTGTTTGAAGAGTATGGCAGGTGAGCGCGTCAGAAAACGAACTCGGCCGCCCTGCGGAAACCCGGCAGGGGCCTCACCGAGGCGTTGAAATGTGAGGTTTCGGAGATTGCGCCTCCCTCCTTCAGAAGGAGTTTGGCCTGGGCGGCGTTGCCGTAGCCGACGACGGCAACCAGACGGCCGCCATCCCGAAGCTGCTCCAGCAGTTCGGGGGATATCTCTTCCACGGCGCCATTGACGAAAATCAGGTCGTAGGGGGCTTCGCTCGGATACCCCTTCTCAAGCTCCCCTGTGACGACCGCCACGTTGTCGTAGCCGAGCGAGGAAAGCTTCTGGCTCGCCTCGGCAGCAAGCTCCTCGTCCGTCTCGAGCGAGACGACCGAGCTGGCAAGCAGCGAAAGGAGCGCCGCCACATAACCCGTGCCGGTTCCAATCTCGAGCACCACATCGTTCGTCGTAATCGCTGCAAGCTGCAGAAGCTTTGCAAGCGGGGAAGCTTCCATGAGATAGCGCCCGGGAGTCACTTCGATGTCCGTGTCGATATAGGCGAGCGAGCGGGCCTGATCAGGCACGAAGGCTTCACGGGGAACGGCATAGAAGGCCCGCAAGACCGAATGCGACGTCACGTCGGTGGTGCGGATCTGGTTCTCGACCATCTTTGCCCGCGCAGCTTCGAAATCCATCATCTCAATCGTCCCAATCTATCCGGCAGCCCGGTTCGTGTGAACTCGTCTTAATGACGGAGGGAGCTGCTTTCAAGATATGGACTGGCACGCGAGCAAAAAAGCAACCGCGCCTACGCGATGCCTGGCCTCACCGCATCAGGCGTGGGCGGCAGGCGCCTCGTCAAGCTGGCGGGCGAGCAGATAATCGCGAGTGTAGGATGCCCTCATGCCATTATCGCGGTCGAAGGCAAGTTGCCTGGCAGAGTTCAGCACAAAGACGCCGTCGGCGAATGTTCCGGTTCCATCGATCTCGGTAGCTGGCCGGCGCTGACTGGTGATGAGCTTGGTGATCATGTCACTTTTCCTCCGTTCCGCCCTGAAAGTCGCGACAAGCGTTTGGGTTCCGAGGCTAGGACCGGAAAGTTAAAAAATTAACCATGTTTTTCCTGGGGCGCCTATACGGCCCACGGTCCGGCAAGACGGAGAGGCATCGTGAAACGGCGACGACGGCCACATCTGGCGACAGGGAGGCTAGAAGGCGAGCGTGACAGTACAAGAACGGAGGTGGGTGGAGGCCTCGCCCGGAATCGAACCGGGGTGCAAGG
>JAEYTV010000227.1 GCA_023433855.1 Pseudomonadota bacterium
CCCGGGCGCCCGCCCGCCCCCCCCGCGGCCGGCATCCTCACCAGGGCTTCCTGTCAACCTGGAGCCGTGGCGACAACGAGGCCGTGGCCGCGGCATTGGACGCGACAGGAACGACAGCGTTGGCAGACCGGCCGGTCGATGAACTGTCGGGCGGGCAACGACAGCGCGTCTGGATCGCGATGGCTCTCGCCCAACAAACGGACATTCTGCTCCTCGATGAGCCGACGACGTTTCTCGATGTCAGCCACCAGATAGAGGTGCTCGACCTCCTCACCGATCTCAACCTCGCCCGCGGAACGACCATCGTAATGGTCCTGCACGACCTGAACCTTGCAGCCCGTTACGCCGACACTCTCGTGGCGATGGCGAACGGTCGCCTGCATGCCTGTGGCCCGGCAGAGGACGTGCTGACAGTAGAGAACATCCGCGACGTCTTCGGCCTTGAAAGCCGCGTCATCACCGATCCGGTCTCCGGACGCCCCATCATGATCCCGATCGGGCGCCACCGGAGCCCCGGCAAGCATGGTCCTGCGGTGCAAGACCAGAATAGATGAGTTTTTCCAATGAGGACCAGACCATGAACGGAGTTCAGGAGTTCAGATTGTCGGGCATGGCTCTGCCAAAGGACCCGCTCGGCATGCTCGAGGAAATCTGCGAACATTTCGTCGAGCATTCTGACGTGAAGCGGGACGGTAACCTCGCCCGATTGAGTAGTCACACCGGCACGGCAGACATCCTTCTGCGCGGCAACCGGCTGGAGATCGGCCTCGTATGCCCGAGCAAGGAAGCGCTGCAGCTCAGCCGCAACATGATCGCGGAGCACCTCTTCTATTTCGCAGGGGAAGATCCGCTCGAACTGACCTGGGCGGACCCCCCGCTGCTCGGACCATTGCCCAATATCCACGAAGTCACCGTCATCTCGGCCGAGGATGTCACACCCAGGATGCGCCGCGTCAGGTTTGCCTGCGACGAAGCGGCTCTCTTCGCCCAGGGCGACATGCACGTCCGCCTGCTTGTCCCGCCGAAGAACAGGACACCCGTCTGGCCCGGGCTTCGAAACGACGGCCGGGTCGCCTGGCCGGAGGGGGACGACGAGTTGCTGGTGCGCGTCTACACGATCCGGGGGGTCGATGTAGAACGCAAGGAGCTGTGGATCGACTTCGTTCAGCATCCGGCCCCTGGCGTACTCACACCCGGTGCCGACTTTGCCCGGGACGCACGAGCGGGCGACAGGGCCGCCCTCCTGGGGCCCGGCGGTGGCGGCCTGCCGAATGCGAAATCGATCTTCTTTGCTGGCGATGAGAGTGCCCTGCCGGCGATCGCCCGCATTGCCGCCGAGGCTCCCGCTGATACTCGGATGGTAGCTCTCATCGAGGTGTGGGACGCAGCTGAGGAGCAACAGCTGCCGTCGGCCGGATCGTTGGAAGTCCGGTGGCTGCATCGTAGTGATTATCCCGCCGAGCGCAGCGGCATTCTTGCCAAGGCGACCAAGGACGCGATCGCTTGCCTGGACGAGGATAGCTACGTCTGGGTGGCTTGCGAAAAGGAGGATGTACGTGCCATTCGCAGCTTCCTGAAGAGCCGCGGCCATGACAGGAAGCGCAGATACGCAGCCTGGTATTGGGAAAGAGAACAGGATTGATCTGACCTCAGGCCGCACGCCTGCGCTGGTACCACGATGGTGGCGGCCATCTGGTGAGATGTGCGACGTCAAACCGCCGGGGTTTGCCCGGCGGTTCTTGCAGTTGTTGCATTCCGGTTGAGCGGCCTGGCTGAGGCTAGCTTGCCTTGCGCATGGTCTGGGCGATGCGGGTCAGGCCGCCGGCATCGCCGCCGGCCTGACTGATGCGGAAGCTGCCGATGAGGCCGAGCAGTTCGTCGGTGTCGGTGGCAAGTGCCTCGGCGGAGGCGGTGGTCTCCTCTGCCATGGCGGCATTGTGCTGGGTTGCCGCATCGAGCTGGTTCAGCGACGACGAGATCGACCGCAGCGTGGTGTCCTGTTCGGAGGCCGAATGGGCGATCTTGCCGACGATCTCGCTTGCCGCCTTCACCTGGCCGGAAATCCGCTTGAGGGCTTCGCCCGCCTCGCCGACGAGCCGCACGCCGTTCTGCACCTGGCCGGAGGAACGGGAGATCTGGTCCTTGATCTCCTTGGCGGCCGCCGCCGACCGCTGGGCAAGCTCGCGCACCTCCTGGGCGACCACGGCAAAACCCTTGCCCGAGTCTCCCGCGCGCGCCGCCTCGACGCCGGCATTCAGCGCCAGAAGATTGGTCTGGAAGGCGATGTCGTCGATCACCCCGATGATCTTGGAGATCTCGTCGGAGGAATGCTCGATGCCGCCCATGGCGTCGATTGCTTCCGCGACGATCTGGTCGGAGCGGTTTGCTTCGCTGCTGACCGAGGAGACCCGCTGTGCCGCCTCGTGGGCGCCTTCGGCGGTCTGGCGCACCGCGACCGCCAGCTGGTCGAGGGCGGCGGAGGTTTCCTCCAGGTTGGCGGCCTGGCGTTCGGTTCGCTGCGACAGCTCGCTGGAGGCACGGCGGATTTCCTCCTTGGAGCCGCCGATGTCGATGCCCTTGGCATTGACCCGGGCCATGGCCGCCTCGAGATGGCCGATGGCGTCGTTGAAGTTGTGCCGCAGCGCCTCGTAGCGGGTGCCGAGATCGCCGCAACGCACGGTGAGGTCGCCGGTGGCGAGCGCTTCCAGGGCCTGGCCGATGGTGGACACCACGCGCGCCTGTGCGGCGGCATCCTGCTGTTGCAGGTCGAGATTACGCTGGCGCTCCGCATCCAGCTCGCGGCTCTGCCGCTCCTGCCGTTCCGACATGGCATGCCGCTCGGCGATCTTTTCCTGTAGCTCACGGGTGGCCTTCGCCATCATGCCGACTTCGTTCTTCATGTCGGTATGCGGGATCGTGACGGACACATCCTCGTCGGCAACCGCCTCCAGTGCCGCATGCACCGCCGCAAGCGGCCTGGTGATGTTGCGGATGACCAGAAGTGCTACCCCCAGCGCCGCAAGGAAGGCAAGGAAACCGAAGGCGATCACCTCAAGCATCGTGCGGGCGACCTTCGCTTCAAGGTCATCGATATAGACACCCGTGCTGAGCGTGATCTTCCATGGATCGAACGCCATGCCGTACGAAGCCTTCCGGTATACCTCGCCGCTGTCGTCGCCTGGTTTCGCCCAGTGATACTCGCTCACGCCGCCGCCATTGCGGGCGATGTCCACCATGTTGGCGCTGAAGAAGATGCCCGTCTTGTCCTGTTGCTGCCTCTGGTTCTGTCCGATGAGCGCCGCGACCGGATGGATGCGGAGCACGACGTCGTAATCGAGCCCGACAATATAACCATTCGGCTGGAACCTGATCTTGGTGATGGTCGCGAAAGCCTGTTTTTGCGCCTCTTCGCGGGTCAGTTCGCCCGATATCTCGCGATCATGATAGAATTGCAGGATGGAGATGGCCGATTCAACCTGCGTGCGTAGCATGTCGTAGCGCTCCGCATAGATGGAAGCCACGGAGGTGCGGATCTGGTAATAGGTCACGGCTGCAAAGGCGATCATCATGACCACCACGAGGGTTAGCAACTGATGGGCGATTCTGAGGTTCTTCATCGTGGACACACTTTCAAGCCACCGGCTCTTGCAAGAACCGGAGCGTCATTCTGGAAAAGGATGGAGAATGCGCATTCTGCGCGGATAGTGTGCTCGCATCGCACGGCAAGACATTGCGATGAATCGCTGAAGAAAATTTTAAGAATGCAATAGTTGCAGATTATAGGTGACGATCATCGTCTCGGGCGACTTTTATAATCCCGCCCTACCGGATGCGAAGCTCGAAAGCGTCGAGTGCGGCTGCGTCCACGTCCACGGCGGCGTGGTTAGCGTCACTGCGCGCGTCCAGGGCGCCGGTCGTCGCCTCGGCATCGACGCCGTCTCCGGTCGCCGGACTGCTGCCGGCGATTGCTCTTTCGTCAGTCATCCAGTCCGAAACCTTGCTGACATGGATGACTGGTGAGCCTCCGAACCATACCTCCGTGCGGACGAGCTTCCTCTCGCCATTGACGTCGAGGACCTCCACCTTCTGCGTTCCCTGCGTCAGCACCGGCACCTTGTAGGTGTCGTGCTCGGAAGGGGCGGTCAAGGCGGAGCAACCGTTGCACCGCTTTTCGACTATGCTGGGGGTGGCCGAGTGCGTGCTTCCGATCCCGGTGATGGACGAGGCAGAGGCTGCAGTTCCTGCAAACACGGCGATCATGGTCACTACAAGACGCATCACGGGATCCTTCTCTGGTAGCAGGAAGGTAGCGCCGGTTCCTTTCCATTCCGTCAGGGCATTGGGTAAATTTTGACTGAATCGCCGAACGTCACGACGTCTCCCTCGCTACCGCCCTCCAGCCGATGTCGCGGCGGCAGAAGCCATTCGTCCATTCGACCTGATCAACCAGGGCATAGGCGCGAGCCTGGGCCTCGGCGACGGTGCGCCCGGTCGCCGTCACGTTCAGGACGCGTCCGCCTGTTGCGACCAGGACGCCGTCCTTGATGGCAGTCCCGGCATGGAAGACCTTTTCGCCCGCCGCTGTGGCAGGCAGGTGATCGACCGGCGTGCCTTTTTGATAAGACCCTGGAAAACCCTTGGATGCCATCACGACCGTGAGCGCCACATCGT
>JAEYTV010000239.1 GCA_023433855.1 Pseudomonadota bacterium
GATACCTTGCCTTCGATCCGCAGCGATTCCGCTTCTCCGAACAGGTCCCGGTGCCCCCAATATCCCTCGATGCCTGCACCATCGATGGAGGAGTATTCGGCGCCGAACCCGAAATAGCGATGCTTGCCCTCCGAAACCTCGATCGTCAGGGGCAGCGATCCGTCGGGAGCGAGGGAACCCGCCTCGCGGATCGTGACACTCGAGAAGACGCCGAGTTCACGCAGGCGGTCGCTGGCCTTCTTCAACTGCTCCGGAGAATATCGTCCGCCTTTGTCGAGGCGCGAATAACGACTGATGAAGGCGGCGTTGACCGTCCGCGAACCTTTGACATCCACCGGTCCGAATGGAGCGACAGGACCGCCCACAGCGCTCAGTACGACGTCCACCGTATTCGTCCGATGGTCGGCAGTTACCTGGCGCTGGGTCAGCTTTGCGAGCGGGCGACCCTCGTTCTTGATATCGACCAGCAACTGCTCCCCTGCTTTCAGGATCAGCCGTGAGCCCGCTTCACCGCCGGGAACCAGATCGTATTCCTTGGGATCCCGTCCGGCTGCATCGCCTTCGAAGCGTATCGACCCCAGCGTGAACACCGGGCCGGGGTCGACGCGGATGGTGACGGGGACCGGTGTGGAATGATCGAAGTCGGGATCGGGAGGTAACTGGTCGATGTCGGTCCCTGCCACCGAGATGTGGACGGTTCCGCCATAGCGGGCTTCTTCGTAAAGTGCTGCTATCAGCCGGTCGCGGTCCTCACGCGCCTTGATAACGACACCCAAGTCCCCCGAAACCGGCTGCTCTTCGTCGTTGACCAGCGAGGCGGCATTCTCCAGCCTCTTCTTGAGGTCCTTATCCGCATCCCCCGTATCCAGCGTCGCATCGTAGCGAACCGGATCGATGACCTCGATCGTGTCCTCGTTGTCGCCGAAAAGGGTTATGCCGAAGATCTTGAAGGCGTAGGCTTGGCCGGAAACCAAGGGCGAAGACAGAAGAATTCCGACGGAGAGTATCGCGGCGCCCGCTCCCCCCAATCTTCCTCTTTGTACCCGCCCGGTGCTTCTGGTCCGACTACGCAACTGACTGTATTCCCCTCCATCGGCTGGCATAGCCGCCGACGAAGAAATCTCTCTAACGGCAAAAGTGTGGTCGGGGTACCCCTTGCCCAGCTTTCTTGACGTTTTTGCAAAATAAAAGCCCCGGAGCATGCTCCGGGGCAACACAACACTGCCATGTGCGTAATAACTAGTAGCGGCGCGGGCAGTCGTCCACGTACCGGCGGCCGTATCGATCACGATAGTAGCACTGGCCCGGCTGCTCAGCCACGGATCCGATGAGAGCGCCAGAGACGCCGCCGATTGCGGCCCCCACGGCAGCACCACGGACATTACCTGTCGCCACGCCGCCGATAAGCGCGCCCGAGGCTGCGCCTATGCCGGTACCCTGCTCGGTTGCCGTGCAGCTTGCAAGTGATGCACCCAGCATCAGAAGCACGATGGCCTTTTTCATGACTTCCTCCTTTTTCGGGGCCTGCCTCATGGCCCATCGTTTGTTCCAGCACCTCGCCCAACAATAGGGTGCGGAGCTTCAGAGTCCATATCGGACGGCTTCCTTTTCTTGGGGAAGAAGCCTTGCCCGGCGGCGGATGGAAGGTGGCGTGCGCCGAAAGGGGCATCTGTGGGGCACCCAGAAAGTAGCAGTTGATCCCCAACGGAAAAAAGCAAATGATGTCCGCCGTATCGGGAGGGATGCGAGGAGCAGAATCATGACAAAAGTGACGCTCACCGTGAATGGACGTACCATGAGCGGCGAGTGCGAAGATCGCACTCTGCTCGTCCATTTCATTCGGGACAGGCTTGGCCTCACGGGCACGCATGTGGGTTGTGACACGACTCAATGCGGCGCATGTGTCGTTCACATGGACGGGCACTCGGTGAAGAGCTGTTCGATCCTTGCGGTGCAGGCTTCGGGATCTACGATCACCACGATCGAGGGGCTTGCGGGACAGGGCGAGATGCATCCGGTGCAGTCTGCCTTCAAGGAACATCATGGATTGCAGTGCGGCTTCTGTACGCCCGGCATGGTGATGACAGCCGTGGACTTGATCAACCGTGAAGGCGGCGGCCTGACGGAAGAAAAGGTTCGCCAGGGGCTGGAAGGCAACATCTGTCGGTGCACCGGTTATCACAACATAGTCAAGGCGGTTCTTGCCGCGGACGCTGAAATCGCCTCGGCAAGGCAAACGGCCGAGTAACGGCACGACCGGCTGCCGGGGGAGTGACCGCTCACCTCAGCGATCTCTCCTCAGGATCAGTCGCCGCCTGCTGCCGCCATCCTGTTTCTCTGGAGGAGATGAAAATGGGCATTGAAGGAATCGGTGCACGCGTTACCCGCAAGGAAGACAAGCGCTTCCTCACCGGCAAGGGCCGCTATACTGACGACATGACTGTTGTGGGTATGAAATACGCTTTCTTTATTCGAAGCCCGCATGCACATGCCAAGATCATGAACATCGACGTGGCCGCCGCAAAATCCATGCCCGGCGTCATCGATATCCTTGACGGCAGGCAGCTGCAGGCAGACGGTATCGGTAATCTCATCTGTGGTTGGATGATCCATTCGAAGGACGGCTCTCCCATGAAGATGGGCGCGTGGCGGCCCTTGGCCGTGGATACGGTCCGCTATGCGGGCGATGCCGTCGCCATCGTCGTGGCGGACTCCGCGGGCGAGGCACGAGACGCGGCGGAAGCCGTCGTTGTCGACTACGAGCCGCTGCCGGCTGTCGTGGATGCGAGAGTGGCGCTGGAAGCTGGCGCGCCCCAGATCCATCCGGAAGCGCCCGACAACCTCATTTTCGACTGGCAGATCGGCGAGCCGGACGCAACCGACAGGGCCATCGCATCTGCCGCCCATGTCACCGAGATCGAGATCATCAACAACCGGCTTTCGCCGAATCCGATGGAGCCGCGTGCAACCCTCGGGATCTACGATGCGGCGGAGGACCACTATACCTGCTATACAACAAGCCAGAACCCGCATGTTGCCCGACTGGTGATGAGCGCCTTCTATAACGTCGCGCCGGAAAACAAGCTGCGTGTCATCGCACCCGACGTGGGCGGTGGATTCGGTTCGAAGATCTACATGTATCCGGAGGAGATCGTCTGTCTTTGGGCTTCGAAATAGACCGGAGTCGGGGTAAAATGGACCTCCGACC
>JAEYTV010000380.1 GCA_023433855.1 Pseudomonadota bacterium
GGCTTCACCGGCGCCTTCGACGGCCCGGCCATGCCTCAGGAAAAGATCGCCCAAAGCCAGCGCAGCCTTGAGGAAGGCTTACAGAAGAAGGCGGAAGAAACCCGCAAGAAGCTGGAAGACGCGCAGAACGCCGCCAAGCAGGGTCAGTAACCCGATCTATCGATACAAGGAAAAGCCCGGCTTTGTGCCGGGCTTTTTGATTCCCGATGGAATGCCCATCCCGTTTCCGGTCGCCGCGCCGGCTCAGTGCGCCATGATGACCTTCGGCTTCAGCTCGCCTGCCGGACCCTGTTCGAAAATCTGGTAAACCTGGGGGTTCCGCAAAGGCGCGCCGCTTTCATCGTGCTCCAGGTTCTGTTCCGAAACATAGGCGACGTATTCCGACTCGTCGTTCTCCGCCAGCAGATGGTAGAACGGCTGGTCCTTGCTCGGCCGGATTTCTGCCGGAATGGAATTCCACCACTCGTCGGTATTGGCATATTCAGGGTCCACATCGAAGACGACGCCCCGAAACGGGAAAACCTTGTGGCGCACCACTTCGCCGATCGTGAACTTCGCGTTTCTCTGTTTCATTGCTCGATGTCCTTTCGTCCCCCAATGTGGGAATAATTCTGTTCGACATCAAGGGAGTAATGCGCGGCCGCACTGAACGTTCCAGACGCTGGCGATGAAGTATTCACAAGCACAACTTGGACTATAACAGCAGGCGCCCCGCGTATCGCCTCCTCCTCGCCCGCCACGGAATCGACGCGCGCGAAACGGAGAACGGCGGGCCTGGGGCCCGCCGTCATTATTGAAAGGTGATCAATCCGCCAGCATCAGGCCGAATAGTACATGTCGAACTCGACAGGATGCGGCGTCATTTCGAACCGCATGACCTCCGTCATCTTCAACTCGATATAGGCATCGATCTGGTCATCGTCGAAGACGCCGCCGGCGGTGAGGAACTTGCGATCACGGTTGAGGCTCTCAAGCGCTTCACGCAGCGAACCGCAGACGGTCGGGATCTTTTTCAGTTCCTTCGGGGGAAGGTCGTAAAGGTCCTTGTCCATCGCCTTGCCCGGATGGATCTTGTTCTTAATCCCATCGAGGCCGGCCATCAGCATCGCTGCAAAGGCAAGGTAGGGATTGGCCATCGGGTCGGGGAAACGAACTTCGACGCGCTTGGACTTGGGCCCTGTCCCGAACGGAATACGGCAGGATGCCGAGCGGTTGCGTGCCGAATAGGCGAGCAGCACCGGAGCCTCGTAGCCGGGCACGAGGCGCTTGTAGGAGTTGGTCGACGGATTAGTGAAGGCGTTGATCGCCTTGGCGTGCTTGATGATGCCCCCGATGTAATACAGGCAGGTTTCCGACAGACCGGCATATTCGTCGCCGGCAAAGGTGGGCTTTCCATCCTTCCAGATCGACTGGTGAACGTGCATGCCGGATCCGTTGTCCCCGAAAATCGGCTTGGGCATGAAGGTCGCGGTCTTGCCATAGGCATTGGCGACCTGGTGCACGACATACTTGTAGATCTGGATCTTGTCGGCGTTGCGGACAAGCGTATCGAACTTCACGCCGAGTTCGTGCTGCGCGGCTGCCACTTCGTGGTGATGCTTTTCGACGACCACGCCCATTTCGGCCAGCACGGTCAGCATCTCCGAGCGCATGTCCTGAAGGCTGTCGACCGGAGGAACCGGGAAATAGCCGCCCTTGACGCGCGGCCGGTGCCCCAGATTGCCCGTCTCGTAATCGGTGTCGTCATTGGAGGGAAGCTCGGAGGAGTCGAGTTTGAAGCCGGTATTGTAGGGATGTGCCTTGTATTTTACGTCGTCGAATACAAAGAACTCGGGTTCCGGGCCGACAAAGACAGTGTCGCCCACTCCTGACGCTTTGAGATAAGCCTCCGCCTTCTTGGCGGTGCCACGGGGGTCGCGGTTGTAGGCTTCACCGGAAATTGGATCGAGGATGTCGCAAAAGACGACCATGGTCGACTGCGCGAAGAAGGGGTCCATGTGAACCGTTGCCGGATCCGGCATCAGCACCATGTCGGATTCATTGATCGCCTTCCATCCCCCGATGGAGGAACCGTCGAACATGACGCCGTCGGCGAACATGTCCTCGTCGACCGCAGCGACATCCATTGTGACATGCTGCAGCTTGCCGCGTGGATCGGTGAAGCGCAGGTCAACGAACTTGACGTCGTTTTCCTTGATTTGTTTCATGATTTCGCTTGCGCTCGTCATATGACCTTCCTCGATGTAAGATGACGATGAGAAACCCAGGCCGGACGGCCTGAGGCGGATTAGATGGCGTCTAGGCCCGTTTCACCGGTGCGGATGCGGATGACCTCCTCCACGTTGGAGACGAATATCTTGCCGTCGCCGATCCGTCCAGTCTGCGCGGCATTCCGAATAGCCTCGATGACCGCATCCGCATTCTCGTCCGCCAGAACAACCTCGACCTTCACCTTGGGGAGGAAGTCGACAACATACTCGGCACCGCGATAGAGCTCGGTGTGTCCCTTCTGCCGGCCGAACCCCTTCGCTTCAGTCACAGTGATACCCTGCAGGCCGACTTCCTGAAGGGCTTCCTTCACTTCGTCCAGCTTGAAAGGCTTGATGATCGCCTCAATCTTCTTCATGAGAAACTATCTCTCCGCTTCTCTCTTGCAGCGGGCCTTTACCCACTCGCCCATGCCAATGCAGATATCGTGCCAAAAACCCCTAACACTTTCAAAAAAATAATGTTGTTGTACACTGTTTACCCAACCGCGGGCCATTTCACGCGGGATAACAGGTCCTGATTTTTCCTCAAGGCGTCCGCCGCGTTGCGACTTGAGAAGCCACCATGAACAGCGAAGGGGCAGCAAATCTCTGAGCCCAGTGAAGCGTCTGATGCAAAACTATGCAGATGCCGCTATTGTGAGCAACTGGCTTTGCCGGCCGCTGCTTGTTCCCCTCGGTAACTGCCTCCAGTAGGTTCCATGCGAGAACGCACCAACGATATCATCCTGACCCCCGAGGAAATGGGCGCTGCGGATCTGGCGGCGGCCGCGTCCGGGATACCCTCGTTCGACCTGATGGAACGAGCCGGGCAGGCGGTTGCGGCCGCCGCCCTCAGGCACTTCCCCGCCGCTCTCCGCTTCGTGGTGTTGTGCGGCCCGGGCAACAACGGGGGAGACGGCTATGTCGCCGCCCGGGGCCTCGCTTCCTCGGGCGCAGAGGTGGCCGTTTACCATCTCGGTGATCCTGCTGAACTTCGGGGGGACGCAAAGCAGGCGCGGGCACTTTGCGTCGTGCCGTCGGAGCGGCTCGAGCACTATCAGCCATCAGCCGGCGACGTGATTGTCGACGCGTTGTTCGGAGCGGGTCTTTCGCGGGAGATGCCACAGGCCGCAAGGCTGGTGCTGGAGCGGGTGCGGCTTGAAGGCGTGCCTGTCCTCGCCATCGACCTTCCATCCGGGCTGTGCGGGCGGCGAGGAGTGCCTCTCGGCGACAGTTTCCAGGCAGTTCACACCGTCACATTCATGGCTCCAAAGCCGGGACACCTGCTTTTGCCTGGCAGGGCTCTCTGCGGAACGGTCGAGGTGTTCGACATCGGGATACCAGCGCGCATCATCCGCCGGTCAGCCGGAAAGATCACCCAGAACGGGCCAACACTGTGGCGCAAGTCCTTGCCCCACGCCGGCGGAGATACCCACAAATACCGCAAGGGGCATCTTGCCGTGTTCTCGGGTACGCAAGGAAGGACGGGTGCTGCTCGGCTGGCAGCAGCGGCCGGACTG
>JAEYTV010000407.1 GCA_023433855.1 Pseudomonadota bacterium
ACCCTCAGGGCTCTTTCCAAAGCCATTCGACCGACATTCCCATTCAACGCCCCGGCGAGGCTGAAGTGTCGATGATGTCTCTTCGAATAAAGATAGAGCAGTCGCTCTTGGGCGCCGAGCAGGTCTCCTTGATCGACGCAATCGGCCATCATTGCCGAGATTCATGGCATTTTCTCCTTCAAAGACCATTATCTCTTCCGTTGGACAGCGGAATATTTCAGGAGGTATGGCGCTTGGTTTCAAATGAAGGAACCGCCACTTAACTCCCACCCTGGCGGCAAGCCGGGTGCCGAAGCCACAAAACATCATGCTCCCAACAGACAGCCCCGCCGTTTCCATCGGGGCTGTAATCTTGCCGGCCAGGACTTGTGTTAACCCGCGCTCTGGCGGCCTCGGCAGTTGGCACTTCGCCGATCGTCCTCAGGAGCTGCGAAAGCGATCGCACAGGGCCGATGCAGGTGGCTGGCCAAGGCTGAGTCTTTCGAGCGAGGAGGCACGAAGATGTTTTGTGCCGCCGAAAAGACGGACCGGAATTCTGCACGGTCCGTAAGCGAAACGCTGCATGGCTCGCTGTCGCTCTCGCAAAGGGGATGAACGATAAGGTTTCGCGGCGGCCGGTGGGGAAAGCCGCGCCGGATAGCGAGACGGGGCGTCGGATTTCAACCGACACCCCGTCACAACAACTCCGCTTCACCTCTTGGCAAAGCGTACGCTCTGTCAGATTCGGGTACCGCCGGTCGCATCGATCTTCTGCCCCGTGGTCCAGCGCGCCTCGTTCGATGCGAGGAAGGCGATGACGTCGGCGACGTCTTCCGCCCGACCGACGCGGGAGAAGACCGAGAGAGCCTCGGCGCCGGCGCGTGCCTCCGGCGATGTCAGCCAGTCGGCATTCATGTCCGTCTCGGTCACGCCCGGCACCACAGCATTGACCGTGATCCCGCGGGCTGCGAATTCAGGTGCCAGGGCCAGGGTCAAAGTCTCCAATGCCCCCTTGGAGGCTGCATAGGCCGGATGCGTCGGGGCGGCAATCCGCGTAAACCCGGTCGATATGTTGATGATACGGCCGTTGTCGCGAAGGTCGTCGGCGACGGCCTTGATGAGGAAGAAGGGAGCCTTGTAGTTGATCGTCATCACTTCATCGAAAGCCGCTTCGCTCGTCTCCTTCAACGGTTTCGCGGGCGCCACACCGGCATTGTTGACGAGGATATCAAGAGCAGGTGAGCCCGTTTCCCGTTGCGCGGCTTCCCTGAATTGCGCCCATAGGGTGTCGGCAGCCTCCTTGCCCCGTCTGAGGTCGGCCTTGACGGCGACGGCCTTGGCGCCGAGCGCTTCGATGTCGCGTATAGTGGCATTGGCCGCCTCGGCGTTTGCCGTGTAGTGCACGCCGATCAGCGCGGCCCCTTCCATGGCAAAAGCAAGGGCAGCCGCCCGGCCAATGCCGCGTGAACTTCCGGTGATCAGGGCTGTTTTCCCTGCGAGTCTGCTGGACATGGATCTCTCCGTTGCTAAATTGATAGTGATCCCTATAATAACAGGCGAGAGACGTCTGTCAACATTTTCTTAGTGAGCCCTATTTTAATGGAAAAGCCAGTTCGAAAACGAGGAAGACCACGCCTGCTCGATCGTGATGTCGGGCTCGACATCGCGGCGCGGCTGTTCTGGGAACATGGTTACGAGGGAACCTCGACGGCCGACCTTACGAAGGCTATGGGAATCAACCCGCCAACGTTGTATTCGATGTTCGGATCAAAGGAAGAATTGTATCGTCAGGCGCTCGAGTTCAGCATCAGTCGCGAAAGCGGCCGCCGCTCTGAAATCCTTCAATCGGATCTTCCAGTCTATGAAGCGCTGCGCCTCTACCTCTACGACATTGCGGACAGCGACACCCAAGCCGACAAGCCACGAGGCTGCATGGTCTCGACCGCCGCCCTGCAGCATGCCGAAGAAAATGCATCCGTTGCACGGATGACGGCAGAATTACGGGAAGGGTCGGTCCAGACCCTCAAAGCTCGCTTCGACCGTGCCGTTGAGGAAAGCGAACTGCCGCCGGCGACCGACACGGACACGCTTGCGCGCTTTTATGGCGCGATCATCCAGGGCATGTCCGCTCAGGCCTGCGACGGCGCCTGCAATGCCCTGTTGAAACGGATCATCGACTTCGCCCTTGCTGCCTGGCCCGGAAAGCGCGGACCTTGAGGAAGAATCCCGAGTGACGTACCGTTTCCCTGACGATCCCTCTTGCGAGCTGTCCGGGTGTTGCCTTGCGTGCGGGCTCGACCGGCGCCGGATACGTTCACATTGGCGGGGAGTGGATCTTCGCGCACTCAGCTTGCCGGTTGCTCCAGGCGTGAGAACTCAGCGACCACCTGTTCGTAGACAGCGCGCTTGAACGGGACGATCAACGTTGGCAACTCTGCCATCGGCTTCCAGTCCCAGGCGTCGAATTCCGGGTGATGGCCGCCGGGTGGGGGATCAATGGCGATCTCGCTTTCATCCCCGGTGAAACGAAAGGCAAACCAGCGCTGCGTCTGCCCGCGATACTTTCCTTTGAGCCCGATGCCCAGAAGATGCGGCGGCAGGTCGTATGTGATCCAGTCACGAGATTCAGCAAGCAAGCTGACGGATCGGATGCCTGTTTCCTCATAGAGTTCCCGGAGAGCCGCCGCCAAGGGTTCCTCGTCCTTGTCGATCCCGCCCTGCGGCATCTGCCAGAGTTGCGGGGAACCGTCCCATTCGCTGTTGCCCTGCGGGAGGCGCCGTCCTGTCCAAACAAGTCCAGCCTGGTTAAGAACCATGATACCCACGCAGCGGCGATAGGGTAGGTCCTCCGGGCGAAGAATGGGTGTTGTCCTCTTGCTCAAGCCTCACTCCAATCAGTCGGTGCCGACACTCTCACGGGCCAGGGCTGCGATCCCGACGATCTCGATACCGCGCTGCGAAGCTTCCTCGCTCCACTGCCTGATTGCGTCAATGCTTTCGTCGAAAGCGGATGCAATGCCGATCGCCTCACCTTTACGATTGGCTATCCGCTCCAGTTCATCCAGTTTTTTCAAGATCGAGTTCCGATCAATCTGTCCGTCCAGCGTCACGTCACCGAAGGCGATGGGCAACTCCACTGCCCTGGCAACCACCTCCGTCCTGGATTGGGCAGAAGCGCCGTCATCCAGAAACAGCAAACCACGCTTCGAGAGGTTGCGGAAGACAGGTTCCAGGGCATCTGCATCGGCAAGATAACGTCCTCCGAGATAGTTCATGATGCCCGTGTAGTTGGTGATCTTCCCCATCGCTTCGTAGAGCCGTGCCAGGTTGTCTTTTTCCGAGCCTTCGGTAAGCAAGGTCCCGGGGCCCGGATCGTTTGCCGGGTAGCCGAAGGGTTCGAACGGGACCTGGAGCAGAATTTCGTGGCCGGTCCGGCGGGCCTCCTGCATCCAACGCTGAAGGCTGTTACCACTTGCAGCAAAAGCCAGGGTGATAGCTGGTGGCAGATCCCGGATTGCCCGCTGCGTTCCTGTCTGGCTGAGCCCGAGACCGCTCACCACGATCGCTACGCGTGTCCCGCGGGCGCCGGACCAGGGACGAGCATATTGGTCCATGGGGCGCAGTCCGTCCGGACCGATGATCGGCAGGCGGCCGTATGGCGTATCTTCCAAAAGTGCTTCGTTGGGAAGAGCAGCCGTTCTGGGATCCTGCCCGATGCGCTGAGCGTTGATCAGCACCGGGCCGGATCCGCTGCGTAGACGAGGCGTATACTTCGTAACAAGAGCGCCGTTATCAGTGAGCGTCTGCTCGATATTTGCGCCGGATCCCGCAGCCGAACGCAACATTGCGCCCGCCTGTTGTGATCCGGAGCCTGTATTCGGCTCTCCCTCCGGCCGTGTCTGATCAGATCTGGCCTGGGGTAATATGCCCGACGCGAGTTCCGTTAACCGTTGGCTTTGCAGAGTTGCATAACACGACAAACCGAGGATGCCCATGGCAGCGGCAGAAGCGACGACAGCCCTTGGCGAAACGCGTGCCGCACGCCTCGGCCGCTCAGAGCGGTTCTGTCCAAGCGGTGCGTGAATGTCGGTTTCCAATGTGAACCTGCGTCAACAAAAGCGTTGAAAAGTGAACCGGCGAGGACGCTCCTGTGGAGCGCCCCGTGCGGTTTGCGCAGGCTACTTCTTGACCGCCGCCGCAGCCTTATCGGGATTGGCAGGGAAGGCCGGATCGGTTTTCACCCCGTGAAGCAGATCAAGGGCATGGTTAAGCTGGATGTCGTCCTTTGCCTCCGGCGGAACATAGGCGGTCGAGCCGGATCCTTCGTCCGTTTCCTCAGCGCCTGGAATATGGCCGCGCAGACTGGATTCCCCTTCCGCGCGCACCTTGCCCTGAAGTTCCGGCGGCAGTGGTTGATCCACCTTGATGTCAGGGTTGATACCTGTTCCTTGGATCGATTTGCCCGACGGCGTGTAGTAGAGCGCAGTCGTCAAGCGGAGCGCACCTGCATCACCCAGCGGGATGATCGTCTGCACGGAACCCTTGCCGAAAGAGCGCGTGCCGAGAACCGTCGCACGCTTCAGGTCCTGTAATGCGCCCGCGACGATCTCGGACGCCGAAGCGGAGCCCCCATTGATAAGCACGATGACCGGCTTGCCGTCGGTCAGGTCGCCCGGACCGGCATTGAAACGGCGGGTTTCATCGGCGTTCCGGCCGCGTGTGGAGACGACCTCACCCCGTTCCAGGAACGCATCCGACACGTTGATCGCCTGATCCAGCAGGCCGCCCGGGTTCAGGCGGAGGTCCAAGACGTAACCCTTCAGCTTGTCAGCCGGTACCTCCGCCTTGATTTTCTTGATCGCTGCTTCAAGATCATCGTAGGTCTTTTCTGTAAAGGAAATGACCCGCAGATAGCCGACATCCCCGCCTTCGACGCGTGACTTGACCGCGCGAACGGCGATGATGTCTCGCACCACAGTGATCTCCAGGGGCTTGTCTGCTCCCTGCCGAACGACCGTCAGCTTGATTGGCGTGTTGACCGCGCCGCGCATCTTTTCGACGGCTTCCTCAAGCTTCAGTCCTCGCACGGGCTGCCCATCGATCTCCGAGATGAAGTCACCCGCAAGAATGCCCGCGCGCGCGGCCGGTGTATCGTCGATCGGCGCGATCACCTTGACGAGTTCATTCTCCATCGTCACTTCAATACCGAGGCCGCCGAATTCACCGCGCGTTTGGGTGCGCATGTCCTCGGCATCCCTGGCATTCATGAAGCTCGAATGGGGATCCAGGGAGGTCAGCATGCCGTTGATGGCGTTCTCGACGAGCTTCTCCTCGTCCGGCGGCGTCACATACTGGGCGCGCACACGCTCGAACACGTCACCGAAGATCGACAGTTCCTTGTAGGTCGAAGGGCCAGCAGCCTGCGCCGGCACACCGGCCGAATAAACCACGCTCATCGCAGTCGCACCCATCAATGCACCGACGATGACAAGAGAAGCCCTACGAATCATTGCGCGCCCTTCCGGTTTCTTTCGCGGCCCACCACGGTTTGGAATCCACCGGGGTGCCGTTTTTTCTGAATTCAATGTAAAGCGTTGGGCGATCTGTTTCCAGCGCCAAAGCTGTTGCACTTGCCACTCTTTTCCGGCCCATAACGGCGATAGGTTCGCCTGCAAGAACGAACCTTCCCTGCCGCGCGTGGACGTCGTCCATACCAGTCAAAACGAGATGGTAGCCGTCTCCCGCATTGAGGATGATCATTTTTCCATAACTTCTGAAAGCGCCGGCGAACACGACAAGGCCATCAGCGGGTGCCGTCACCACAGCGCCAGGATTCGAAGCGATGGTCATGCCTCTTGCCGTATGCCCCGTCCCGTCAGCGTCGCCAAACCGCCGCAACACCTCGCCGGCGACGGGAAATTCCAACTTTTGCCTCAAACTTGAAAACGCATATGCCGGGGCAATGCGGTTTTTGTCGGGCACGCCGCTCTCGGCCAGTTGCTTGGCTTTTTCCCGCTCGGCTTCAGACAACAAGCGTTGCCGTTCCTCTTCGGCGCGTGCCCTGTCAAGGGCTTCGCGGACGGACGCGATCTCTTCCTCGAGCGAATGTATCAAGCCATCGAGCGTGTTCGCCCGGCCGGCGAGCTCCTCGGAACGACGGCGCTCTTCATCGAGATCAGCAACATTGCGCTTATTCAGCCTGTCGTTCTCCGCAAGCAGCAAGTCCATCCGACGTTCTTCCTCAAGGCTCTCGGTGATCGTTCGGGAAACGCTCTCCCTTTCCACAAGGGCTTCCCCTTGCAGGGAGGCAAGTGTCTCGAGATCGGCGACAAGCCTATCGGCCTCATGGCGCATTCCCGGGACCACAGCCCCGAGCAGGATAGCGCTACGGACCGACGCGAGCGCATCATCCGGCGTGACGAGAAGTGCCGGAGGTGGATTGCGGCCCATACGCTGCAGTGCTGCAAGTACCTCGGCCAGGATCGCCCGCCGGCTGCGCAGTGACACGCGTATACCGTCTTCCTTGACCTTGAGTTCGGCAAGCCTGACTTCGCTGCCCAGTATTCTGGACTCGAGCTCCTTCCGCCGATTGGCGGAATCGATCAGCGCCTGGCGAATTTCCGCATTGCTCTTGGCAATGTGCGAGATGCTTTTTTCGATGGCTTCGATCTTCTCTGCCGATAGCTTCATGCTATTCGACAGCACCTGAAGTTCATCGCGGGTCGCATCGCGGCGGCGCTGGAGGTCGCTGGTTGCATCGGCCGCAGGCGCGGTCATGGAGAGGGAGGGCGCTGCGATACTCCCAGGCTCCTGTGCACGCGCTTCAAGCGCTTGCTGAGACGCTGGAAGAAAGATAACGCAACCAGCGGCGGCTGCGAGAAGCAGCGCATGCCGATAAGAAGTCGTTCTTCCTTTCCTCATTCCTGCTCCGATGATCTGCCGGATCGAGGAAGCCTAAGCCGATTTTCCCGACGAGGCCACAAACAACATCGTGTTTAAAGGTAAACGCGACGTTAAGGGCGATGGTATGGATGGCCGGAAAGAATGGTGACTGCACGGTAGAGCTGCTCGGCGATCAGAATGCGCACGAGCTGGTGAGGCCAGGTCATGGAGCCCAGGTTGAGGATCATGTCTGCCCCGGCGCGCAGGCCGGGATCAAGGCCGTCTGCCCCGCCGATCGCCAGCATCAAGTCCCGCTTGCCATTGTCGCGGTAACGCGCAATCAGGTCTGCGAAGGCGGCGCTGTCCAGGGCTTTGCCCCTTTCGTCAAGAAGAACGAGGATGGCGCCCTCGGGCAGCGCCTTCTCCAGCGCTCCAGCCTCCTCCCGCTTCCGAGTCTCGGCATTGGCGGCGCGGCTTTCCTGGATTTCGATCAGTTTCGACAATTCCAGGCCCACCGCCGGGCCAGCCTTGGCGAAGCGGTCGAGATACCGGGACGCGAGATCCTTCTCCGGTCCGGTCTTCAGCCGTCCCACGGCGAAAAGGCTTATTCGCATGTCCTGACCCGTTCGAATTTGACGACCGAGCCGCACCTTGGGCCTGCGAGCGTCCGCTCGGCCCAGAATGGCAACCTTCCCGACGGATTCGGGCTACGCCCGGTCCGTCAATGCAGCAGAGGTCCTTCCTCGATCTCCGGAGCGGCCCACATCTTTTCGATGTTGTAGAACTCGCGGATTTCAGGCCGGAACACATGGACGATGATGTCACCGGTGTCAATCAACACCCAATCGCCGCCCTCCAGACCCTCGACGCGAGCCGTTCCAAGCCCTTCGTCCTTGAG
Organism: Pseudomonadota bacterium; assembly: GCA_023433855.1. Taxonomy (GTDB): domain Bacteria; phylum Pseudomonadota; class Alphaproteobacteria; order Rhizobiales; family Rhizobiaceae; genus Neorhizobium. The sequence continues at coordinate 7,760 of JAEYTV010000407.1, forward strand.
GTCGGAAATGAGGTGATCGGAGATTGCCATGACGTGCCGGTTCGATCTGCCGGAGACAACGACCATGTAGTCTCCCAGTGCGGACTTTCCGGCGATGTTGATGGTGACAATATCTTCGGCTTTGGAGTCCTCGAGGCTTGCGAGGACCAGTTCAAGAGCGCGGGCAGCAGCATCGGCGCCACGTTCCGGGCTTTGCGGGAGGACGGAGACCGTCTTTCCCTTGGCGTGTCCTGTTCTCAGGGTCAGTCCTTTCTTCTAGGTGACAGCAACATGAATGTTGCGCGACGCGGACACACGGCCGCTCGCTGCAAGAAGGTGGCATCGAATCATCGATCTTTCAAGAGAGCGGCAGAAAGGTGATCACGGCATCTGACAGTGTTCTGCACCTCGAAGGGCTAGCTATGCCGGCGCCCTTCAGAGGCCCGGATTCTGCTGGAACTGGCTGGCGATCTCGGCCCATGGATGAAAGTCCAGGCCGGTGGCCGGCGCCTGGAGAGGATACCGGCGTCCTCCTCGTCGACGCGGGCGTATTCCAAAGTACGTGCCGTTTTAGATGACAGAAATGACAGGGTCGCGCCCGGGCGGTCGATCACGGCGATCGGAAAGGTTGAGACGATTCTCCGCCATTTCTGTCAGAGATGAAAGGTTTTCAGGCTGTCGGCACCCATGACCCAGACAAAATGGACATGGGGATTGCGCGCCTTCACGTAGGCCAAGGTGTCGGCCGTATATGATCCCCCCAGGATCTTCTCGAACGCGGTGACCTTGATGCGAGGATCGTGGACCAGCTTCTCGCTCATGGCGATCCGGTCGGAAAGCGATGCGAGTTCCGATCGGCTTTTCAATGGATTTCCAGGCGTCACCATCCACCAGAGCTGGTGGAGCCGAAGACGGCGAAGCGCGATCCCTGCTACCAGGAGATGCCCGTCGTGCGGCGGGTTGAACGAACCGCCAAACAGCCCGACTGTCATGCCCCTCTCTGTATGGGGCATGGCCAGATATCGGCGGTCAATCGTCTCTTCCTCCACGCGCTATCACGGCCGGATTTGGCCGGTGCCGTGCACGCGGTACTTGAAAGAGGTGAGTTGTTCCACGCCAACGGGACCGCGAGCGTGCATCTTGCCGGTAGAAATGCCAATCTCTCCGCCCATGCCGAATTCGCCGCCGTCGGCGAACTGGGTCGACGCGTTGTGCAGCAGAATCGCGGAATCGAGTTCGTTGAAGAAGCGCTGAACGACGTCCGGGTCCTCGGCGATTACCGCTTCCGTGTGGTTCGACGAATACGTGCTGATATGCCTGATCGCGCCCGAAATTCCGTCGACAATGGCGACCGAAATAACCGAATCCAGATACTCCGTGCGCCAGTCTTCATCCGTTGCCGACTTGAAGCCGGGGAAGATCTTGAGAACGGCAGCGGATGCGCGGATCTCACAACCCGCTTCGGTCAGTGCCTCCAGGATCGGCATCAGGTGGGTGCCGATCGCCGCGCTGTCGATCAGCAGCGTTTCCGCAGCGCCACACACGCCTGTGCGGCGCATCTTGGCATTGACCACGATCTTCCTTGCCATCTCCAGATCGGCGGAGGCGTCCACATAGATGTGGCACAGGCCTTCAAGATGGGCAAAGACCGGCACCCGAGCTTCGTTCTGGACGCGCGCCACGAGGCTTTTGCCGCCGCGCGGCACGATGACGTCGATGTTACCGTTGAGGCCGGACAGCATGGCGCCGACAGCAGCGCGATCCGTTGTCGGCACAATCTGGATAGCGTGCTCCGGAAGCCCTGCAATCTTCAATCCCGCCACAAGGCACTGCTGGATAGCATGCGATGATCGGGCAGAATCGGAGCCACCGCGCAGGATCACGGCGTTGCCGGCCTTAAGGCAAAGAGCGCCGGCATCCGCAGTCACGTTCGGCCGGCTTTCATAGATCACGCCGATGACGCCAAGCGGCGTGCGGACGCGCTCGATGTGGAGACCATTCGGACGATCCCAGGCAGCGATGACTTCACCGACCGGATCCTTGAACTCGGCAATCTCCCGCAACGCCTGCGCCATGCCGCTAATCGATTGATCCGTCAGCGTCAGTCGGTCGATGAACGACGGCAGCAGGTCCTTCCCCTCGACTTCCTTGAGGTCGGCGGCGTTAGCGGCAAGGATCTGGTCCCTGGACGCCAGGATCGCCTTGGCCGCGGCTTCGAGGGCCTTGTTCTTGGCTTCCGTCGATGCCATCGCAAGCGCACGAGCGGCGCTTCTTGCATTGCGACCGATCTCGTCCATAAGTGCAGCAACATCGCCCGTCGCGGCGTTGCGATCCGGGGTGATCGTGTCAAGCATGTGCGGCGTCCTCCTTAACGTCCTCAGCCCGGGTCTTGCGACGGGGAGAACCTGTCATCACCAGATCGTCACGGTGCACCATGGCGGCCCGACCGGCATAGCCGAGGATCGCTTCGATCTCGCCGGACTTGCGGCCGGTGATCTGGCGTGCCTCCTCGGCATCGTATCCGGCCAAGCCGCGGGCAATCTCGCGTCCGTCGCTGCCGATGATGGCGATGGTATCGCCGCGATGGAAACTGCCCTCGATCTTGAGCACGCCCGCCGGCAGCAGGCTCTTCCCAGATCCAAGTGCCGTTTCGGCGCCCTCGTCGACAATGAGCTTGCCTGCCGGCTGAAGTTGACCGGCGATCCACGTCTTGCGCGCCGTCACGGGCGTGCCTGAGGGCGCGAACCATGAGGAGCGCGCGCCCTGCTCAATGGCGCGCAGGGGATGGTCCGTCTTGCCGGAAGCGATGATCATCGCGCAGCCGGCCCCGGTAGCGATCTTGCCCGCATCGATCTTGGTACGCATGCCCCCGCGAGAAAGCTCTGAGGCCGCGCCTCCCGCCATCGCCTCGATTTCAGGCGTGATCGCGGGGACGACGTCCAGGAACTCGGCGTCCGGATCGAGATGCGGGGGCGCCGTGTACAATCCGTCGATATCCGAGAGCAGGACCAGAAG
>JAEYTV010000419.1 GCA_023433855.1 Pseudomonadota bacterium
CTTCTGGTCCGCAGTGTGGGACTTCTGTGACGTCCGAGGCAGGCGGGGTGACCGTGTGCTGATCAACGGCCAGGACATGCTCGCCGCCCGGTTTTTCCCGGATGCTACCCTGAACTTCGCCGAGAACCTTCTCCATGGCGCCGGTGCAGGCGACGCTCTGGTTTTCCGGGGCGAGGACAAGGTCGAATACCGCTGGTCTTGGGATCGCCTGCACCAGAACGTTTCACGGCTGCAGCAGGCGTTCGTTGCTCTCGGCATCCGGAGAGGGGACCGTGTCGCGGCTATGATGCCGAACCTGCCAGAGACCATAGCCTGCATGCTGGCCGCGGCCTCGATCGGGGCGATCTGGTCTTCCTGTTCTCCCGACTTCGGAGAGCAAGGGGTGCTCGATCGCTTCAGCCAGATCGAGCCCAAGCTCTTCGTGGCTTGTGATGGCTATTGGTACAATGGCAAGCTTCAGGATGTTTCGGCCAAGGTTCGCGCGATCTCGGAAGCCCTGAAAACGCCGGTTCTGATCATACCTTACGCAGGTGATGCGGCGGCCCTGTCCGCTACACTTTCCGATGGCCGCACGCTCGCCGACTTCACGGCGCCGTTTGAGCCGCAGCCGGTCCGGTTCGAGCCGCTGCCGTTTTCCCATCCGCTCTACATTCTCTTTTCCTCCGGAACGACCGGTGTGCCGAAGTGCATCGTGCATTCTGCGGGTGGCACGCTGCTCCAGCATCTCAAGGAACATCGCCTGCATTGCGGCATCGAAGCCGGCGAGAAACTTTTCTATTTTACCACCTGTGGCTGGATGATGTGGAACTGGCTCGCTTCGGGGCTGGCTGTCGGTGCAACGCTCTGCCTGTATGACGGATCCCCCTTCACGCCGGATGGCAATGTGCTGTTCGACTATGCGCAGGACGAAAAATTCGCGGTCTTCGGCACGTCGGCCAAATACATAGACGCGGTCCGCAAGGCCGGGATGGAGCCGAGGCAGAGCCACGATCTGTCGTCGCTGCGGCTGATCACCTCGACCGGCTCTCCGCTTTCGCCGGAAGGCTTCACCTTCGTCTATAATGGGATCAAGAACGACGTGCACCTTGCCTCGATTTCCGGAGGCACCGATATCGTCTCGTGTTTCGTGCTCGGCAACCCGCTGAAGCCGGTTTGGCGCGGCGAAATACAAGGGCCGGGGCTGGGTCTTGCCGTGGATGTCTGGGACGACAGCGGCAAACCAGTGCGCGGCGAGAAGGGCGAACTCGTCTGCACCAAGGCCTTTCCTTCGATGCCCATCATGTTCTGGAACGACCCGGAGGGACGGAGATATCGCGCCGCCTATTTCGAGCGGTTCGCTAATGTCTGGTGTCATGGGGATTTCGCCGAATGGACCGAGCACGGAGGTATCATCATCCACGGCCGCTCGGACGCCACGCTCAACCCGGGAGGGGTGCGCATCGGCACCGCCGAGATCTACAATCAGGTTGAGCAGTTGGAGGAGGTCGAGGAAGCGATCTGCATCGGCCAGGATTGGGAGGATGACGTGCGTGTTGTCCTGTTCGTCCGTCTGGCGAGGGGACGCAGCCTGGATGAAAATCTTGTCCGATTGATCAAGAGCCGCATCCGGATCGGAGCGTCCCCCCGGCATGTGCCGGCCAAGGTCATCGAGGTCGCAGACATCCCCCGCACGAAATCCGGCAAGATCGTTGAACTGGCGGTCCGGGACGTGGTGCACGGTCGCGTGGTCAAAAACAAGGAAGCTTTGGCGAACCCCGAGGCGCTCGATCTTTTTGTCGGTCTGGACGAGTTGAAGACGTGACCGCCGGAAACAGCCGTGTATCGGAACGGTACGGTTGTGTCCTGCCATGCTCCGCGTCTCACGCCGTTAACTCGGCGTTAAGGCGCCTTGATCAAAAGTGGAGCAACATTGGGACGCCCCGTGTATGAGACGCTCGTAGCCGCGAGCTCTCATGGACATGATGTCTCCCACCTCGTTGGACAGCATCTAAACTCAAAGGCAGCCCAGGCTGCCTTTCTTTTGTGCTGGAGCGCAATTGTAGGTTGCTTTGTGGCCGGTGCGCAAGTTATCGCCACCCATGATGTGGCCGCGTCGTCTGTCAGGTTCGGCCGAAGATCAAGTCGCCAGGACCCGCGGCGATGGGAAGGTCACCTCCACCAATGTACCTTCGTTCGGCGTCGAGTTGATGGAAAATGCCGCGCGGTTGGCTTCGACCATCGCCTTCGTGAGCGGAAGGCCGAGGCCCGTGCCATCGCCTCGCTTGCGGGCGTGGCCGGCTACCTGCCGGAACGGTTTCATCGCCAATTCCAACTCCGAACGCGTCATGCCGATGCCGGTGTCTCTGATCCGCAGGACGACATTGCCGTTCGTCTCATAGGCGGTGGAGACGACGATCTGTCCGCCCGCGGGGGTGAAGCGAATGGCATTCGAGAGGATATTGAGAACGATCTGTTTGACCGACCGGTGGTCGGCTACGACCAAAGGAACCGCGTGCGAAAGCGCCGTCCGGATGATGACGCGCTGGTTGTTTGCCTGCGGTTGGACCAGGGAGACGGCTTCCGACACGGTTTCGTTCAGTCCGACTGCGACGAAATCGAGGTCCATCTCCCCCGCCTCGATTTTCGAGATATCGAGCAGATCATTGACGATATCGAGGACGTGGCGGCCTGAGCGGCCGATGTCGTTGGCGTATTCGACATAACGAGGATGTCCAACGGGTCCGAAACGTTCTGTCGCCATCATGTCGGCGAAGCCGATGATCGCATTGAGTGGTGTGCGGATTTCATGGCTCACATGAGCCAGGAAATCGCTCTTGTGGGCATTGGCGGTTTCGGCGGCGCGCTTTGCGGTCCGCAGTTCCTCTTCCGTCCGCTTCCACTGCGTTATGTCTCGGATGACGGCGCAGTAGCCATTGGAGGATGTCAGCTTGCCGATCGTCATGAAGATCGGCACGAATCCGCCGGACGCTTCACGGCCGATCACCTCGCGACCATCGTTCAGAACGCTGGCAACGCCGTGGCCTGAAAGCCCGCTCAGGTAGTCGACGACCGCCCGCTGGCTTTCATGCGCGAAGAGGGTGACGAACGGTTTCCCGTTGATCTCCTCATTGTCGTAGTTGAAGAGCGCACTCGCTGCCCGATTGACCGACCGTATGGTCCCGTCGGCACCGATTATCACCACGCCATCGGTGGCGGTCTCAAGGATTGCGCTCAACTCCTCTACTTCCACCTTGAGCTGTGCAAGTTCGTGGGCAGGTCCGCGGGTCGGCAAGGATATGATCTCGGCCGGCTGCTCGCTCGGAGGAGCGACGGAGCTTTCTGGTGCGACCGGCATCAACGCGAGCATCAACTCTGTTGAATTGCCCCACCGCACGGATTGCAGCCGAGCTGTGACCGGGAGGATCGCATCGTCCGCGCGCACGAGCAGCATGCCGCCGGCTTCAGCGGTCTTTCCTTCCAGATCCTGGCGCTGGAGTAGCGCATCGAGCCCGCCGACAGCCACCAGTTCCTCCAGAGAGGCGTAGCCCGTCAGCCTGAGGAACTCGGGGTTGGCGTGGATCAACAAATCTCCGCTGTGTACGAGAAGCGCTACGGGCATCTGGTCGAGAATATCCGCGGAAAGGCCGATCCGCTCCCGGGCGGGCATCATTTGATCACGAAGCTCGTCGGAAAATCTGCCCTGCTGCTCTTCGGCCTCCAGGATACGGTGTTGTTCAGGAGCGTCGTCAGGCCCATCGGCAGACGTGACGGCGGCCACGCCTTCCGCATTTTCCTCGCCGGCGGCTTCGTTGTCCTCGGCGATCTGGTTGTCGCCCGCACTTGTGGCAGTTGGCGCAGTATCGCGGGACAGAGCCTCCGTCGGGGCATCGTCCTTCTTCGACGCGCCTTGCTGATCCGTCCGCTCGCCTTCAGTTGACGCATCTTCCGCAGAGGGGCGCAAGTCCGCATCGGCCGCAGTTCGATCGGGTCCGTGTGCGGCCCGGGAGGGTTGTTCCTGGCGCCCGCCCACGAAGTCATCAAGTTGTCGGGCGATCTCGCGGAATGCTGCCTGCTCGACGGGCGTCAGCCCGTTGCCGCTGCTTGAACGCCTCCCTTCGAGATGGATGATCTTGTCGGACTCGTCGGACTCGCGCCGGCCCGGCTTTTCGACGATACGAAGGGCAGGGCGTTCGCTCTCCGGCCAGTCCAGCATCGACGGGATCTGGCGGCCTGAGACCAGAGCGTCCTGTGGGTCAGCGGAAAGGGAGGTGGGAGTGGCTTCCTGTTGCCCGTTCTCTTCTGACGGAGCCGGGTCCATCATGGCGGCGGGCGCGCTAGCGGAAGATATCTCCGTGTCAGGGGCGGTCGCGCCTTCGTTGTCTGCATCAGCTGCGGAGGTGACGTCTTCGGATGTCGTGGAGGGTGTCTCTGTCCCAGTGCTCTCCGGTTCAAGGGCAAGTGGCGCAGGGGCATCTGCTTCGACAATGGTGGGTATGAGGGTCAACCCCACCCCATTGGGATCTTCCACGGCGTCGCTGATGCGAACGATCCCGAAACCTCGGAAACCGTCGAACTCACGTGTACGCGTGTAAGTCGGCAGCGCAGCCAGGTCGACCGGCACCACGAGAGAGGTCCCTTCGACCGGCCACCAGATAGTCTTGCCGGACCAGGTATCCCGCTTCTTGAGCAGTTCGGCGATCTTGCCGTCCGGGTCCAGATGGAAGAGAGCAGCCAAGTCACCGAAAGCCATGCCGTTGATGTCGGCCGCGCGCGGTCCCACGGCATCTGCGAACTCAGCGGAGACCTCGCTGAAGCGGCCTGCTGAATCGATCTTCCAGACAAACCTGACGGCACGTCCATCCGGGCGGAAGACGAAGCTGTCCGCGTTCGTCTCGTCCGGAGCGGAAGGGAGCTGCGGTTTGGGTCCGGCTGGATCCGGCAGCCCGTCACCCGTCGTCTCGTTTGCGGGAGGCTCCCCGGCAGAAGGCTGGATGTGGGTTCCTCCTTCAGAGCTATCCCCGGCACCGACAATATGCTCTGCAGTTCCGGTGAGTGATTCCGACGTGATTGCAACGTCTTCGTCGGGCTGTTCCATGTCCACGATCTCGGATACGGCCCGGAGCGCATCTTCATAGGTGCCAGGCTGCGGTTCCACGATCAACTCGCCTATCATTTCATCGACGATCGCAGGCGTCTGTTCTTCGAGCGCGTCAACGTCGTCCCGGTGGTACATTGCCGGCGCGCCTGCAGCACCGGTTGGCGCCGGCTCCCTTTGCGGATCAACGGTGTCCGATGCAGCGCTGACCGGCGCTGCTTCCACGGTGAACATGAGATGAAGCGCCGGATCATCGGAAAGCTTGCCGATTGCAGCCGGCAGGTAACCTTTCGAGGTCGGGATTGGGCGCTTGCTCAATCTGCTAGGCTCGGTGCCGGCCATGCTCACCAGCATCCTTGCAGTCTCACCGCTAATACCGAGAGACCCGTAGTCGCTCGAGGAGGCGAGAACCTCCCCCGTTCCGTCAAGAACTGCCATATGAGTGTCCGGGTCATCCAGACCTTCGATCATGCGGGCGGCGCGTGCGGACGCCGACAGGCTCCCCGTCTCCATAGGTGCACTGAACAGCAAAGCCGTTTCACCTTGAACTTGGATGAGCTCGCACACAGCCTGGATCGGAAGGCGCTGGAAACCTGAAGCCACGCGCACCACGACGGAGCAACGATCTCCAGCGGAGGTTAGCTGGCTCGCTGCTGCTTTTATCTGGCGGAAGGCTGTGTCGTTTGAACTTGGTCCCCGTTCCAGAAAGTCATAGATGGAATCAAATCCGAATAAACCCGCACCGCGTCCGTTTGCCCAAACGGGATGGCCCATGTCAGGCGAGAAGACCACGATTGCCTCGCCCGCAGCGAACCGCTCGCGCACCCGTTCATGCACGGCGATGTCGATGAATGGATACTGCACAATTGTCATGGACGAAACCTGCGGCCCTTCATGTGCCTGGTTCTGCGGACTTTAACAGGTTGTTAATAACCTTCCCCTGTCTCCCGGTCGAGGGCAGCCCACTCCAAACCGCCGACAGGGTTAACGCAGTGGTTATGTTGCAGCGCACAATGATATTGCAACGCACAATGTAATAGATTATATATAAAGCAATTCCCTCTTCGGTTTGCCGAAGAAAACGCCAACGAGGACCTGAAGCGATGGCATATAAATCCGACGACATCTTCTCCTTCTCTGCCTTTGACCCCGCGCGACTGACGGAGAGCTTCCGTGATTTTGCCGAAAAGGGTGCCACTCAGTCCCGTGACACCTATGCTAAGATGAAAGCGGCCGCTGAGGAAGCCTCTAAAACGGTGGAAACGACGCTGCAGTCGGCCCAGTCCGGCTCGGTGGAACTCGGTCTGAAAGCGATCGATGCACTGCGCATCAACACCGAAATGTCCCTGTCTCACCTGGAAGCTCTGCTCGGGGTGAAATCCGTCGCGGACTTGGTCGAACTGCAGACCGGGTTTATTCGCAGGCAGACCGAGGCGACCGTCGAGCAGGCAAAGGCGATCCAGGACGCCGCTCGCAAACTGGCCGATGATGTTGCCAAGCCGGGCAAGGAAGCCGCTGAAAGGGTTGTCGCCACGTTCAGGGCGGCCTGATCCTCCTGAGGTTCATATGGGGTCGCGGTGTAAGCCTCTATTTTAGGAAGGGGCTTGCAAATGGCGTCTGATCGCCGTATGTGACCCGCAACGCTGTCCAAGCGGTTTTGTGCGGTTGTAGCTCAGTTGGTTAGAGCGCAGGTTTGTGGCACCTGAGGTCGCTGGTTCAACTCCAGCCAACCGTACCATTCTTCCCAATGCCCATTTTGTAGCCATACTGGCGCCGGTTTGACTATATTGCAGTCACGCTTTTGTGCGCCGCATCATCAACTCTTGTCACATCCGTTAACATATCTATGTTTGCTACAGCGGGTACCGCGAGGCGCTGGCTTCGGGCATTCGCCCCTTCACCCTGTCCCAACGACTGGCAGGCTATTCCAGAAGGAATTATGACCATGAGCATTTCCATCAGCAATTTCAATTCCGCAGACGGCGCTAAGCTTTCGCCGCAACCCATCGCAAGCGCTGTCTCCGAGGCCCGCCGGGCGGTCGGCTACAGTATCGAGGAACTGGCCGTGACGACGGGGCTGGTCAACGATGAGATTCTTCGGATTGAAGAGGGCAGGGATGCTGATCCTGTGAAGCTAAAGCGTATCGCCGCCGCTTTACAGGTTCCGCTTTCGACCTTCCTTCCCGTGTGACATCGAGGAAGCGGGTGGTGTACCCGCTTCCTGTATTTATCTTGCCCGCAGGCAGCTGGGATGGGCAGAAGAGGCCCATCTCATTACCGCGATCACGTGGCTCCGTCGTCTGTTCAGAAACCAGTTGCCCCACTAGTTAGCATTTTCCGATACGTAAGCGTGGCGCAAGGCAGACGTGTTCCATGCAGACCATTGACGTCTCTAAAGGCTGTTCTAATTTAGCGGCCGGAGTAGGAGTGGGGAGTTCTGTCCATGGTTTATGAGTGGGATGAAAAGCGTGCCCGACGGGCACATTTGGCGAGGGTTGGCCTTGTAACGCTTGCCGGTCTGACGATGGTCGTTGTGCCGACCTGGATCGCCATGACGTTGAACGTCATCTGACCGACTGTCCAGTCCGGTGGCCTGAACGGCAGCCAAGCCCCACGTCTGGACGAGGAGCCCGGATATTGCGCTCCTCGTTGCAAGACTTGATTGGCATTATCTTATTTTGGAATTGTTCAAAACTGCGAAAGCCTCTATAGAGAGATGGTAGACGTCTCGGGAGACCAGCATGCGTTTGACCAAACAGACCAATTATGCAGTGCGTATGCTTATGTACTGTGCCGCCAATGAAGGGCATCTGAGTCGCATCCCCGAGATTGCCAGGGCCTACGGAGTTTCGGAACTTTTCCTTTTCAAGATCCTTCAGCCCCTTACCCGAGCAGGGCTTGTTGAAACCGTGCGCGGCCGCAACGGCGGAGTGAAGCTCGGCCGTGCCGCTGACCGCATTACGCTGTTTGATGTCGTCAAGGTGACCGAAGACAACTTCGCTATGGCCGAGTGCTTCGAGGACGGCGTCGCCGAATGCCCGCTGGTTGACAGTTGCGGCCTGAATGCGGCGCTCCGCAAGGCGCTCAATGCCTTCTTTGATGTGCTCGCCGAGTACACGATCGATGACCTGGTGAAAGCCCGGCCGCAGATAAACTTCCTCCTCGGCCTAGACAATCTTCATCTGCCGAAGATGGTGGCGGCCCCGGCCGCCTGATATAGGACGCATACGGCGGCGGCTTCTCCCGCCGCGACCCAGCCTTCCTGTTTCCAGCGGGCCTGCGTTTGACCTGTCTCCTGATTGCCATAGAAGCGGCAAGCGCCGTGAGGGTCTGCGCCGCTCTGATAGGTCCGAGCGGTCTTCAGCGATGAGCAATCCTGTTTTGCGCGTCTTCGTACCGACTGCGCTGATCGGAACAGCGGGTGCGCTGTTCGCCGTCCTCGCAGCTTTTCCTGCACCCTATCTGATCGGACCATCGATCGCGATCACCATCGCCGGCCTGGTGGGTATGCGGCTGGAAGTGCCGGTGGGGGTTCGCAATCTCTGTTTCGTGGTGGTCGGCGTATCGATAGGAACGAGCGTCACGCCCGAGGTTCTCGTGGCAGCGCGCACTTGGCCTCTGAGCTTCGTCATGCTGCCCGTTGCCATCGTCGTCCTGCTGTTTGCCAGTTCCTGGGTTCTGCAACGATGTTTCGGGTACGATAGGACAACCTCACTTCTTGCCTCGTCACCGGGCCATCTGAGTTATGTCCTGAGCCTTGCGGCGGAAATGCGCTGCAACCTCCGCACCGTCAGCATTGCCCAGAGCGTGCGGGTACTGGCGTTGACGATCACCACGCCGCTGATCGTCGAAGTCTTCGATCTTGCGGGTAGTCCGCCAGCGGTCCTGCTTGAGGTGATGGACCTTCCTGTTCTGGCGGCGACATTGGCGGGATCGACCATTCTTGGCTTGCAGTTCCTGCGCTGGAGGTTGCCAGCCGCATTGCTTCTCGGTGGCGTGATCGTGTCGATCGCCACGCATGCTTCAGGATTGTCGTCCGGTGCCGTTCCAGCCTGGTTGCTCATCCCCACCTATGTGATCCTTGGCTCGATGATAGGTACCCGTTTCTGCGGCGTGTCATTGTTAGAGCTCCGCGAGGCCTTCGTGGCTGGGGCCGTGGTGACTGCGGTCGTCATTGCGCTCGCCGCGGCAATAGCAGGATGCGTCTCCTACCTCGCAGGCGTTCCGCTTGATGCGGCGCTGATCGCATTTGCGCCCGGTGGGCTCGAAACCATGGCGGCTATTGCCGTGATGTTGAATGCCGATCCGACCTATGTCGGTGCACATCATGTCCTGCGCTTGATCTTTCTGGCGATCCTGATGCCCGCGGTGCTCGGAAGAGAGGCGAGGCAGAGTTGACTTCCAGAAAATTCACCGCACGGGGCTTGTAGCGCGTGGGCCGCGAGAGCTATTTCCTCTCGCAAAACGATAGCAGAAGGTGCGATGAAACCATGAGCGTGAAAGAACCCACAGCGATCGTAGTCATGGGTGTGAGCGGAGCCGGGAAGACGTCCGTTGGCGAACTGCTGGCGAAGCGGCTGAATTGCACCTTCCTCGAAGGTGATCAACTCCATCCGCCTGCCAATATCAAGAAGATGGCAGAAGGTATTCCACTGGACGACGACGACCGTTGGCCATGGCTCGACTTGATCGGCCAGGAACTCACCAGCGCCCTGAAGAGGGGAGGCGATGTTGTAGCGACGTGTTCGTCGCTCAAGAAAATCTATCGCGACCGGCTGAGGCAAGCGAGTGGTGGCGTTCTCTATTTTGTGTTCCTGACCGGCAAGAACGAAGTGCTGGAAGAACGCATGGGCGCACGTACCGGTCATTTTATGCCGAAATCTTTGCTTCAGAGCCAGTTGGCAACCCTGGAAAGTCCGCAGGGAGAGGCAGGCGTCGTCACTGTCGATATTGATGCCACTTTGGACGAGATCGTCGATGAGGCTCTTCGGAAGCTTTCGGAACTGTGGGGCGGGTAAAGATCTCGACGCAGGTGCCAGCCGGTCACTGCGCGGCAGACCCTTTCCCCAACCGCCTTTTGTCTCCAGGCTCTCTAGATCCCCATCCGGTCGCGCAGTCCGTACCACCACGCTCCCAGTGCGGTAAGAGGTACGCGTAAAGCGCGGCCGCCTGGGAATGGCAGGTTTGGCAAAGAGGCCCAGACATCGAAGCGTTCGGCATGGCCCGCCACGGCTTCGCCGAGGATCTTTCCGAGCAGATGGGTCGTTGTCACACCATGGCCGCTATCTCCGTGCGAGAAGTAGACCGTGTCCGACAGTCGGCCTACATGCGGGATCCTGGTAAGTGTGAGTGCGAAATTGCCGCTCCAGGCATACTCGATCGCCACGCCCTTCAACTGTGGGAAGGTCCTGAGCATATTGGGGAGGATGACGCCGGTCAGGTCTCGCGGATCCTGTCCTCCGTAGCCGATGCCACCACCGTAGAGCAGGCGATTGTCTGAGGTTCGCCGATAGTAATCGAGAATATAATTGGCATCTTCGACGCAGTAGTTGGATGGCAGCAGGCTTTTGATCAATGCGGCGTCAAGTGGTTCAGTCGCCATGACCTGGCTGGAAACCGGCATCATCCGCCCGTGGATGTCGGGCAGCAATGGCGCCAGATAGGCATTGCCACAGATCAGCAGATAGCGCGCCTTCACTGAACCGTTTGCTGTGCGAGCAACCGGCCTGTCGCCGTCATCGATCCCGATAACTCGAGACCGTTCATAGAGGCGCCCGCCTTGGTCCTCGACGGCAGCCGCTTCGCCCAGCACCAGGTTCAGCGGATGGATATGTCCGCCCAGCCGATCGATCATGCCCCCGGCGTAACGATCCGTGGCCACATATCTGCCCACATCGGCTTTGGACACCATCTCCAGACCGGTGTGGCCATGCATTTCCCAGTGGGCCTTGTGCTTCTCCATCTCGCGGATCTGCTTGTCCGTGAAGGCCGCGAAGAACCCGCCATGCACCAGGTCGCAGTCGATCTTATATGTTTCGACGCGCCGCCGAATGATCTCGCCGCCTTCGAGCGACATCTTGCCCAATTCGTTGGCCTTGTCCTGACCGTAGCGTCCGGCAATGGTTTCAAGGTCCCGGCTGTACCCGTTGACGATCTGCCCGCCGTTTCGTCCGGACGCGCCAAAGCCGATCCGTTCTGCTTCGAGCACAGCGACCGAGTAGCCTCTTTCGCATAGTTCGAGTGCGGCCGATATGCCCGTGAACCCTGCGCCGATGACGCAGACATCCGCTTCCGTTTCACCTTCCAGAACCGGGCGGACTCGCTTGTCATTGGCCGATGCGGCGTACCAGGAGTTCGTGTGGCGTGGATTGTCGGCTGTCTTGAACGTCATGTCATACAGTCCGGATGTAAGCGTCATACTCGACGTCCGTCACGCGGACGGAGAATTCGGAAAGTTCCTGCTGCTTGCAGGCCGTATAGAGCGCCCGGTACCTCGGCCCCAGCGTGGCATAGGCAAACGTCGAACGCGCGAACTGCTGCAGGGCGTAATCCCAGTTGGTCGGTAGCGGCTCATGAC
>JAEYTV010000430.1 GCA_023433855.1 Pseudomonadota bacterium
GGACTGGAACGCCCTGATTTCCGATCCCGAGACGATCGTCATCGACACCCGTAACGACTACGAAACGGCCATCGGGATCTTCAAGGGCGCCGTCGACCCGGGAACGAAAAGCTTCCGCGAATTTCCCGAGTGGGTCAGGAACAATCCCGGACTGCACAACAAACCGAAGATCGCCATGTACTGCACTGGCGGCATCCGTTGCGAGAAGGCGACGGCCTTCATGAAGGAACAGGGGTTCGACGAGGTTTATCATCTGAAGGGCGGCATCCTGAAATATCTTGAGGAAGTGCCGGAGGAGCAAAGCCTATGGGAGGGCGCCTGCTTCGTCTTCGACGACCGTGTTTCCGTGGAGCATGGACTGAAGGAAGGTCCTCACCGGCTCTGCCACGCATGCCGTAATCCGATCACGGCCGAAGAGTTGAACTCGCCGTATTTCGAGGAAGGCGTCTCCTGCAGCCACTGCTACCATGAGCGCACCGAAGAAGACAAAAAGCGCTATCGCCAGCGGCAACACCAGATTGAGCTCGCCCGCAGGCGCGGAGAAAAACATCTCGGGGGCTGACGGTTTTCACGCCGTGCTGGTGGCGCCCGGTGAGCTGCCATCCCGATAGATCTGGTCGATATCCTCGGGGGACATGGGCCTTCCGAACAGATAACCCTGCAACTCGTCGCAGCCTGAAAGACGCAGCGCCCGGGCTTGTTCTTCCGTCTCCACGCCTTCAGCCGTCACGGGAATGTCGAGCGCGCGCGCAAGCGCCACCGTCGCCTGCAGCATCTCCGCCGCCCGAGGTCCTTCGCTCAGGGCATCGACCATGGACTTGTCAATTTTCATGCGGTCGAAGCCGAACTGCCGGAGATAACCCACGCTCGAAAAGCCCGCGCCGAAGTCGTCCAGCGCCACCTTGAACCCGAGTTGCCGCAGCTTGAAAAGTGCCCCGCGGGCACGCTCCGGGTTCTGAATGAAGTAGCCCTCGGTCATTTCCAGGGTAACCCTGGAAGGCTCGATGTTCGTTTTGCGCAGGACGGCCGCGACCTGCAATGCGAAGGCCGGATCGCGGAATTGCCCGGGCGATATGTTGACGGAAAGCTTCAGGCCAGGCCATTTGCCGAGTGTCTCGCAGGCGCGGTGCAGGACGATGAGGCCGAGTTGGTCGATCAGTCCTGTAGACTCGGCGATGGGGATGAAGATGTCCGGGGGCACCGGCCCCTGTCCCCTGCGGTTCCACCGGGCCAGCGCCTCGACCCCAACCACCTGCCGGGAGGCAGCATCCACGATCGGTTGATAGGCGACCTGCAATTCCCCGTTGTCGATTGCGAGCCGGAGATCGATTTCCAGCTGATTGCGCTCTGCCCGCTCTGCGTCCATCTCCGGCCGATAATATTCGGTACGGCTCCCGCCGGTCTCCTTTGCCCGATACATCGCCATATCCGCATGGCGAACCAGTTCTTCGACCGATATCTTTCCCCGATGAGAGACCGCGACCCCGATGCTCGTACCGATCGTCGCGACCCGTTCGCCGATCACGAAAGGTTCGTCGAAGAAGGCAAGGATGTTGTCGCTTAGTGTTTCGACGGACTTGGCTACATGTTCCGTCATCAGCGCGATGGCGAACTCGTCGCCGCCGACCCGACTGAGGATCACCTCTCCGCCCACCAGCGTCTTCAGGCCGGCAGCAACACCGCGGATCAACCTGTCACCGGTCCCGTGCCCATAAGAGTCATTGACCTCCTTGAACCCGTCGAGGTCGAGATAAAGCAACACCACGTGTTTGGTCTCGCGGCTTGCCTGGGCAATCAGTCCTTCCAGCGCAGCAAAGAAACCCGCCCTGTTCAACAGTCCGCTCAGCCGGTCGCTCATTGCAAGTTGCCGGGCCTTCGCCTCGTCCGCCTTGTGGCGGTTCAAAACGTTCCTGCCACTGACGAACAGCAGCAAGAACAGCAAGCCGACCATGGCTAGCGCCCCGTAGACGAGCGGACGCACCTGCGCGAAACCCAGGTCCCCCGGCAGCCGGGGCTGCCAGACGAGCTCCTGCAGCAATTTCCCGTGAATGTTGCGTATTTCCACCCCGTTTGAAGATGCGTCGTCAGTTCCCGCGAAGCGCAGGCCGTCGATGACATAGGTCTCGCCGAGCTTCGCAGCCTTCGCCGCGTCCAGATGCCTTGCGAAGATCAGGAAGAGCCTGTCCTGCACCGTGTGCGCAAGCTCTCGTGCCTTGGGCCGGATAAGCGCTACCCCTGTGGCCGCGATACCCTTTCGAGTTCCGACGAAAGCCGCGGCTTCGGGCAGGTTATCCTTGTCGGCTGAACTCGCGCTGTCGAAGAGCGTCCAGAGGGAGGAATCAAAATAGTCCTCTGGCGACCATTGGACCGGCAGTCCATCCTGATAGGCCATCAGGACGTTACGGTTATTGTCCATGACGATGGCGATGTCGAAAAGGTCGCTGTTAGCCGTCATGTCTCCGTAGTTGCTGACGGTCCATGCCTCATCCCGCGCGTAGACGAAACGGGCCGCATCATCCCATGCGGCATAGTCGTTGAGCGTAGCCCGTAGCTGCGCCTGGAAGGTCGCCACGGCGCCTCTCGTCGTCTCGCGCGACCTCGCTTCATCCATGTAATTGGTATAGTCGGTGATGCGTGCGACGGCAGTCAGGATTAATATCGTTACGAGGACCGTCACCGCGGCGAAGATGAACAGCATCGACGCGACCGCGGAGCGACGCCCAACAGAAAATGTACGCCGCAAAGCTGACGGGATAAGCCGCATGGAAGCCCTCATTGGAGCATACATCTTTCGCGGGTATTCCTTCAGATAGCGTTAAAAGCGATGGGCCGGGTCTTGCATACGAGACCCGGCCCAGACATGGATCGTCGGATACCTCTTACCAGGCCGGAATCACCGCCCCCTTGTGACGCTCGTTGATGAAGGCCTTGATGCTGTCATCGTGATACGCTTCCACCAGGGTCTTGACCCAGGGAGCGTCCTTGTCTTCCGTGCGCACGGCAATCACGTTCGCATAGGGCGACTCCTTGCCCTCGATGGCGATCGAGTCCGTGTTGGGGTTCAGCCCCGCATCGAGCGCGTAGTTGGTGTTGATGACCGAGGCGTCCGTATCATCCAGCGACCGAGGCAGCTGGGCAGCATCCAATTCGGCGAACTGAATGTTCTTCGGGTTCTCCGTAACGTTCGCGGGGCCTGCCTTCAATCCGACCTGCGGATCGACCTTGATGAGGCCGTGCGCCTGAAGAACGAGGAGTGCCCGTGCGCCGTTGGTTGGGTCGTTGGGGATTCCGACAGTTGCGCCGTCCGGCAGTTCATCGAGGCTCTTTACCTTCTTCGAATAGACCCCCATGGGTGTGGTAATGGTC
>JAEYTV010000485.1 GCA_023433855.1 Pseudomonadota bacterium
GCGGAGAGAGCACAGCTTCGCGCAAGTCTTCCCGCATAGTTCTTCGCAGGGTCGGAACGGTTGACCGCTCCGCTGCGTCGTCCGCCGGGTCGCGGACCCGGATCGAGTTCTCGTGGTCGCCACCGACGCCAACAATGCCATGATCAGCCGGGATTTGCCCAAGTCGCTGGCAAGGGTTGCTGAAAAGCCCGAGGTCGCGCGGGAAACGGAATATTATCTATCCAGGATCGGCTCGATTAAAACGATCGATGAGTTCATGGAGGATACGCGTGTCTACCATTACGCTCTGAAAGCTCACGGCCTCGAGGACATGGCCTATGCCAAGGCCTTCATCCGCAAGGTGCTGACGGAGGGCGTCGATGCCGAGAGCGATTTTGCCAACAAGCTTTCTGACAGTCGCTATGCGTCCCTCGTCGAGTCTCTGAACTTTGCCGCCCACGGTTCGTCTGCAACCTCCTTTGAGCAGGCGCAGAAGGGCATCGTTGACAAGTTCCAGCGCCAGACGCTCGAGGAGGAGGCAGGCGCCGAGAACATGGGTGTTCGGCTGGCCCTTTACTTCGAGCGCACCGCTCCGAGTATCAAGTCCGGCATGGAGATCCTTGCTGACGATGCGCTTGCAGAAGTTGTCCGCACCACGCTGCGACTTCCCGACGAGATCATCGGTGCAGATCTTGATCGCCAGGCGAAGTACATAGAAGACGCCATCGAGATTGCTGACTTTCAGGATCCTGCGAAGGTCGGGAAGTTCCTGGAGCGCTTCACCGCATTGTGGGAGATGGAAAACCCCACCGATGTCTACGATCCGGCGGTGCTTTTTACCTCGTCGTCAGGCGGTATCTCCACGGATCTGCTGATCTCCATCAACAACCTGAAACTCGGAGGCAGATGATATGCAATCCGGACTCTACGTCGGAATATCGTCCCAGATCGCGCTCGAACGTCGCTTGAATACAATAGCCGACAACATGGCGAACATGAACACGGTCGGCTTCCGGTCGACGGAGGTCAAGTTCGACGAGGTCCTGAGCAAGACGCAGAACGATCTCAACGCAAAGGTCGCGTTCGTCAGCCAGGGCAATGACTATCTGTCGACCCGCAGCGGAGAGTTGCAGCGGACGGGAAACCCGCTTGATTTCGCGATCAAGGGCAACGCCTGGTTTGCGATAGAGACACCGGCAGGCCAGGTCCTGACCCGTGACGGACGCTTCACCATGGACGAAACCGGCCAACTTCGCTCCAGCCAGGGTTTCCCCGTTCTTGATGCCGGTGGCGCGCAGATCCAGCTCAACCGCGAAGCGGGGCCGCCGACCGTGGGAGCCGACGGCATCATTCTGCAGAACAACCAGCCTGTCGCTACCATAGGCCTGTTCACGGCCGACATCACGAAGGGGTTCATCCGGTACGAGAACGAAGGTGTGATCACCGTGGATGCGCCTCAGCCGGTTCTTGAGGGAATAGAGAATTCCGTCGTTCAGGGTTACGTCGAGCAGTCCAACGTCAACGGCATTAGTGAGATGACCCAGTTGATCCAGGTAAACCGAGCCTTCGAGAGCATCTCGGCGCTGATGCGCGATAGTGATGCCTCGATGAGCAACGCGATCAGGACGCTGGGCGGTTCCAACACCTAACGAGAAGGACGCGGCGCGCCATGATGGAAGCGGCTATCCTCGATGCGGTCCACGGCGGCAAGCTGGCGCAACTGGCGTCGCTCAGCGCAAGGTACTCCGATCCCGCCTTCTCGGTAGCCTACGGGGGGCATGTCAGGACCATTGCGGCTGGACACTACACGGTCTCCGGCCTTTCCAAGCACGTCAGGCTGGGTGAATTCGTCGCCCACCGCAGTTCCACCGGCATTCACCTCGGGGAAGTGGTGCGTGTGGAACCCGATGTCATCTTTGTTTGCCCGATCGAGCCCGGCGAACCTATCGGTATCGGCGATACGGTGATCCGCAAGGGGGCGTTTCGGGTGGCACCGGATGCGAGTTGGTGTGGCCGCACGATCAATTCGCTTGGCGAACCGATCGATGGCAAAGGCCCGATAAAGAAAGGCCTCGACGCGCGATCGATCGCCAACACGGCTCCGCCTTCGATGACGCGCAGCCGCGTCGAGACCGGCTTCAAGACGGGGGTGCGGGCGATCGACATCTTCTCGCCTCTTTGCCTTGGGCAGCGCCTGGGCATTTTCGCCGGTTCCGGGGTGGGTAAGTCGACGCTGCTGTCGATGCTGGCAAGAGCGGATGCCTTCGACAAGGTGGTGATAGCGCTGGTTGGGGAGCGCGGCCGCGAAGTTCGCGAGTTCATAGAGGACACCCTGGGCGACAACATGGCCAAGTCTATCGCCGTGGTTGCGACGAGTGACGAAAGCCCGATGCTGCGCAAGATGGCTCCTTTGGTCGCGATTACGATCGCGGAACATTTCCGGGACCAGGGCGACAACGTCCTGTTCATTGCCGACAGTGTGACGCGTTTTGCCCACGCCATACGTGAGGTCGCGGTGGCATCGGGCGAACCGCCGATTGCCCGTGGCTATCCTGCGTCGGTTTTCACCGAACTGCCTCGCCTGCTCGAGCGGGCAGGGCCCGGTGTGGAAGGCGCAGGCACGATCACCGCAATCATCTCGATCCTCGTCGACGGTGACAATCACAATGATCCGATCGCTGACTCAACGCGCGGTATCCTGGATGGGCATATCGTGCTTGAGCGCTCGCTGGCGGAGGAGGGACGTTATCCTCCGATCAATCCGCTCGCGTCGATCTCGCGTCTGGCACGCAAAGCCTGGACAGAGGATCAGGAGAAGCTCGTCTCGCGCCTGAAGGCGCTGGTACATCGCTACGAGGAAACCCGCGACCTGCGTCTCATCGGTGGTTATCGCGCCGGAAGCGATCCGGACCTTGATATGGCGATCAGGCAGGTACCGGTAATCTACGAGGTCCTGAAGCAGACACCGGGTGAGAAACCCGCGCTGGATGCCTATGCGGACCTTGCCAACGCCCTCAGAGCCGCTGCCGGGCAGAGCAGTCCGCCAAGCGCCATAGCAAGGAGATAGTCTCTCATGAGCATCGCCCGAGATGGAGAACAGGCTCTCCCTCCTCTGAAGCTCGAAAAGTCGCGGACGCGTCTCAGCGACAGGATCCTGATGGCCGCCGGGATAACGCTGGCCATCGCCTCCGCCTCCTTCCCCTGGTACGTTTTCTTCAATGAAGACAAATTTGGTGTGCAAACGGCCGACTTTGGGCGGACGCGTGACCTGCCACCCGGCGTTGCTCGTCCAGTTGTGACCGTCTCGCCACTGGCGATGACGGACAGCTCCAAGGACGACTGGCCTGCTCCGGCAGAAGCGATGGATTCGCTGACGACTGCGACGACCACGTCCGCCCTGGGCGATGTCCGAAATGGTGCGACCCTCCGGGAGGAGCAGCCTTTCCCCGGAAAGGGCGGCTTCCGCCTTTTGCACGTTGCCAATGGCCGTGCACTGATCGAGGACGGATCGGGCATGTACATGGTGCGGATTGGCTCCATCCTTCCCGACAACAGCAAACTTGCCACGCTGGAGCAACGTGACGGCAGGTGGGTAATCATCACGTCCAGTGGAGAAGTCTATCAGGACGCGGGCCAAACAGCCCCGTAAGTCCGACGCAAGGTTACCGCGATAGGCTTCTGACAAAAGATGGAGTGAAGCCTATGCAACCGATTCAGCTCTTCGAAATGGCGGCGCGTCAGGCGGAATGGCTTTCGGTGCGCCAGGAAGTTGTCGCTGGCAACATCGCCAACGCCAACACGCCGAAATACAAGTCGAAGGACGTCACACCCTTCGAGGCGGTGTTGGACAAGACCTATGTCCCGATGGCCCGCACCCATGCTGGCCATATCGCCGCGGGCGGCCTCAGAGACGAAGTCGAGGTCAAGGAGTCGACGCTCAACGACGAGATCGGCGTGCAGGAATCCGGCAATACCGTTTCGCTGGCCGAAGAGCTTTCGAAGACGGGTGAAATCAAGCGTCAGTACGAACTGAGCACAAGTCTTGTGAAGTCGTTTCACAGCATGATGCTGATGACAGTGAAGAGGTAAGTAAATGGATCCGCTTTCAGCCTCCCTCAAGATCGCAGGTTCGGGAATGGAAGCTCAGGCGACGCGCCTGCGCATCGTTTCCGAAAACATCGCGAATGCTCGTACAACCGGCGATACGCCCGGTGCCGACCCTTACCGTCGCAAGCTCATCACCTTCGGCTCGGAACTCGACCGCGTGAGTGGCGCCGACGTGGTGAAGGTCGAGAAGCTCGGAGTCGATTACTCGAAATTCGCCGAGGAATATGATCCGGCTCATCCAGCGGCCGATGAGAAGGGCATGGTCAAGCTGCCAAACGTCAACATGCTCATCGAGATGGCCGACATGCGGGAAGCCAACCGCTCGTATGAAGCGAACCTCCAGACCATCAAGCAGACGCGCGAACTGATTGCCGCGACAATCGACCTTCTGAAGGCCGGACAATGATCGACAAAATCCACAACGTAAGCTCGCTATCCCAAGTCGACGGTTTCGATGATCTCTCGATCTCGAAGAGCAGCACTCTCTCGTCAACCGCGCTGACGCCAGGCCAGAACACCGGCATGAATTTCGCCGAGGTACTCGGTGGCATGGCGGTAGACACGATGAACAACCTGAAGGGCGCGGAAGCGATGTCCTTCAAGGCAATCCAGGGCAAGGCGAACACCCGCGAAGTCGTGGATGCCATGCTGGAGGCGCAGCAGTCGCTGCAGACCGCCATGGCGCTGCGCGACAAGATCGTCTCCGCCTATCTCGAAATCACCAAGATGCAGATCTAAGCCTTGAGGACGAAGACATGAGAGCGCTTTCCGTCGCAGCAACGGGCATGGACGCCCAGCAGACCAATCTTGAGGTCATTGCGAACAACATCGCCAACATCAATACGACGGGCTACAAGCGTGCTCGGGCAGAATTTACCGATCTGCTGTACCAGAGCGAACGCGCCGTCGGTGTCGCCAACCGCGCCAATCAGGCGATCGTCCCGGAAGGGGCAAACATCGGCCTTGGTGTACAGACTTCGGCAGTCCGCAACATCCATACACAGGGCGAACTCACCCGGACGGAAAACCCGCTGGATCTGGCCGTGATCGGCCGTGGATGGTTTCAGATCCAGATGCCGGATGGCTCGGCACTTTATACGCGTGCGGGCGCCTTCAGCAAGAATGCGGAAGGCCAGATCGTGACTGTTGACGGCTACACGGTAAGTCCGGGGCTTGTCATTCCTCAGGACGCGACCGAGGTCACCGTCAGCCGGACCGGTTTCATCACCTATAAGAACGGTACGCGCGACGGCGGGGGCTCCGAGTTCATCGGCGAGGTGGGCCAGCTCGAGATGGTCAACTTCGTCAACGAAGGCGGGTTGAAGCCCCTGGGAGACAATCTGTTCGCGACAACGCCCGCGTCCGGGGACGCGATCGTCGGCATTCCGGGTGATCCAAGCTTCGGTGATATCAAGCAGCACTATCTGGAGACGTCCAACGTCGATGCGGTCAAGGAAATCACCGACCTGATTTCCGCCCAGCGCGCCTACGAAATGAACTCCAAGGTCGTCACCACCGCAGATGAGATGGCTCAGATCGTCAGCAAGAACCTGAAGTAGACGGGAGACGGGCAGACATGATGTTTCGCCGGAAAACGCACAAGGACGCCAGGCTCGCCATAGCCGTTGCGGTCACAATGCTTGTAGGCGCCGGCTCCCCCGTACTGGCGGGAATGGGCACCGCCGTAGTTCCCACGACCACCATCTACCCCGGTGAGGAAATCACCAGCAGCAAGGTGGACGAAGTCGATGTGACCAACCCCAACCTGGCTGGCGAGTATGCCCGCACGTCTGGGGAAGTCCTGGGCATGGTGGCAAAACGAACGCTGCTGCCCGGACGCACGATCCCGCCCTCGGCGCTTCGCGACGCTTTCGCGGTAACGCGGGGCTCTCCTGTTCGACTTGTTTTCGTGCTGGGTGGTCTTTCGATCGCCGCGACTGGCTCGCCGCTTGATAACGCGGCTGTTGGCGACGTGATCAAGGTTCGCAACGTCGACTCCGGCGTGACGGTCAGTGGCACCGTGATGGCCGACGGCACTGTGCAGGTGATGGCGAAATGAAGAAGAACCGCTTGATCGTCGCGCTCGCCTTGGTGGGCACGCTGTTCGCCGCTGTCCAGGCGCCGGCGCAAAATGCTCCTGTCGTTGCGCGCATCAAGGATATCGCTTCTTTGCAGTCCGGACGCGACAATCAGTTGATCGGCTACGGGCTTGTTGTCGGGCTCCAAGGGACGGGCGACAGCTTGCGCTCCTCTCCCTTCACCGACCAGTCCATGCGTGCCATGTTGCAGAACCTCGGCATTTCGATGCAGGGCAGCCAATCGAATGCCAAGAACGTAGCGGCCGTGATGGTCACGGCGAACCTGCCGCCCTTCGCAAGCCCAGGTAGTCGAATCGACGTCAATGTCAGTTCGCTTGGCGACGCAACGTCCTTGCGCGGCGGAACATTGGTGATGACCTCACTCTCCGGAGCGGACGGACAGATTTATGCGGTGGCGCAAGGCGCACTGATCGTGTCCGGGTTCTCTGCGGCAGGTCAGGCAGCAACGCTGACCGAAGGCGTGACGACCGCTGCCCGCGTTCCCAATGGCGCTATCATCGAGCGCGAACTTCCGTCCAAATTCAAGGATGCGATCAATCTGGTTCTCCAGCTGCGCAACCCCGATTTTTCGACTGCGGTTCGGATAGCTGACACGGTCAACGCTTTCGCAACCCGGCGGTATGGCGGGCCGGTTGCGGAGCCGCGGGACAGCCAGGAAGTGATCATCGAAAAGCCGCGGACGGCTGACCTCACCCGTCTGATGGCCGAAATTGAGAACCTCGCGGTCGAGACTGATACCCCCGCGAAGGTGGTGGTCAACGAACGGACCGGCACCATCGTCATCGGTTCGGACGTGAAGGTTTCGCGTGTCGCCGTCAGCTACGGAACCCTGACGGTGCAGGTCACCGAAACTCCCCAGGTGATCCAGCCGGAGCCTTTTTCTCGTGGCGAGACCGCCGTTCAGCCGCAGACGGACATCATGGCGATGAAGGACGGGGGTCAGGTTGCGATCCTCAACGGCCCTGACCTTCGCACGCTCGTGGCGGGCCTCAACAGCATCGGTGTCAAGCCGGATGGCATCATTGCAATCCTGCAGGGCATCAAGTCCGCCGGTGCACTTCAGGCGGAGCTCGTGTTGCAATGACCCGGACACTGTTTACCATCACCGTCTCCAGAACGCTGGCTCGCCGGTCGATTGCTGCGGCGGCCATCCTCACCCTGGTGTCCCACGTCGGCGCACAGCAGCCTGCCTCTCCTGCGCAAACCTCCACCAGCGACGAGATCCAGAAGTTCTGCACCAACATCGCGGACGCGGCGCGCGACCAGCGTTATCTTCTCCAGAAGGCGGAACTTGAGAAGCTGCAATCCGACGTCGACGAACGCATCAGGACGCTTGAGCTGCGCACCGCCGAGTACCAGGACTGGTTGAAGCGCCGTAACGATTTCCTTTCAAGGGCGCAGTCTGGTCTCGTGGACATCTTCAAGACCATGAAGCCGGATGCCGCCGCTCCGCAATTGGAAGAGATGAAGATGGAGATCGCAGCTGCGATCATCATGCAACTCCCGGCGCGTCAATCAGCCCTCTTCCTGAGCGAAATGGATCCGGAAAAGGCGGGCTTAATTTCTTCCATCATTTCAAGCGCGTCCGACCCGAACACGTCCAAAGCGCGTAGTTCAGATAATCCGAAAGCACCCTCATGACGAAACGCATTTACGCCATCATGGCCGTTCTCTTTCTGGCGGGCTGCAATAGCCAGACCGTAAGGGAGATCGGCAATGCGCCGTCCATGAGCCCGATCGGAAGCGGGCTTCAATATGCCCAGACGACGCAGATGTCCTCCTATCCGAAGCAACCACGCCACCTTGCCAGCGGATATTCGCTCTGGAGCGACAATCAGGCCGCTCTCTTCAAGGATGCGCGCGCCCTGAACGTCGGCGATATCCTCACCGTCGATATCAAGATCAACGACAAGGCGTCCTTCGATAACGAAACGGAGCGTAGCCGGACCAAC
Organism: Pseudomonadota bacterium; assembly: GCA_023433855.1. Lineage (GTDB taxonomy): Bacteria > Pseudomonadota > Alphaproteobacteria > Rhizobiales > Rhizobiaceae > Neorhizobium. The sequence goes on from JAEYTV010000485.1 coordinate 8,138, forward strand.
TCCACGGGGCTTGGTTGGCAGCTTGGGGTGAGCAACCTCTTCGGCTGGACGCCTAACGCCAAAGCGACCGGTGATCTGAGCTCCAACTCGGAAACGGACTCAAGCGGCAAGGGATCGACCGAGCGGTCGGAGCAGCTCAAGCTCCTGGTCGCGGCGGTCGTGACTGGAATCCTCGAAAACCGCAACCTGCTGATCAGCGGTTCGCAGGAGGTCCGTGTCAATCACGAGATCCGGATCTTGAACGTGGCAGGTATTGTTCGCCCGCAGGACGTCAACTCCAACAACATGATCTCCTACGAAAAGATCGAGGAAGCACGCATCTCCTACGGCGGTCGCGGTCGCCTGATGGAAGTTCAGCAGCCTCCGGTCGGCCAGCAGGTCGTCGATCTGTTCTCCCCGTTCTGATCGGCGGGCGGGACGGCCCTTGAAGTGAAGGTTTGAAGGTCATGGCGGAAGAAGCACAACCAGCCAACGGCAGCAGGAAGAGCGGCCCTGTGATGCTTATCGCGGGCGTGGTGATCCTGACGCTGGTGGGCGCAGGCGGCGGCTGGGCGGTCGGCACCATGATCGCGCCCAAGGGTCCGGCTTCCGAGGTCAGGCACGAAGAAGTCGCCGCAGATGGGGCAGGCGAAGGCAAGAAGGAAGAGGGGCTTCCTCGCATTTCGACGGAGGCAAACGGCGTTGTCCTCCTGGAGCCGATCACGACCAATCTGGCCTATCCCACTGAGAACTGGATAAGGCTCGAGGTTGCGCTGGCCTTCAAGGGACCGCCGGAGCTACCCTTGGCCGAAGACATCCATCAGGACATCCTCGCCTACATGCGTACGGTCTCGCTGCAGCAGATCGAGGGTCCACGTGGGTTTCAGTACCTGAAGGACGATCTCGAGGAACGCGTTGACCTGCGATCGCAAGGCAAGGTGGCCAAGGTGATGCTCCGTACATTCGTCATCGAATAACAATTCCCGACCGGGACAAAACAAAAGCGGCCGAAAGGATTTCCGGCCGCTTTTGTTTTGTGCGGGTTCTTGCG
>JAEYTV010000540.1 GCA_023433855.1 Pseudomonadota bacterium
CGTTCCACGCAGAAGGAGGATGTCATGAGCTGGCAGCCGGCGGAAGACCGCTATACCACCATGAAATACAACCGCTGCGGCCGTTCGGGGCTCAAGCTCCCGGCGCTGTCACTCGGGCTCTGGCACAATTTCGGCGACGATACCCCGCATCAGCGCAAGGTTGCCATCTGCCGCAAGGCCTTCGACCTGGGCATCACCCACTTTGATCTCGCCAACAATTACGGTCCTCCCGGCGGCAGCGCCGAGACGGCCTTCGGCCGGATCCTGCGCGACGACTTTGGCGCGCACCGGGACGAGCTGATCATCTCGTCCAAGGCCGGCTATAACATGTGGCCCGGGCCATACGGCGAGTGGGGCAGCCGCAAATATCTGCTCGCCTCCTGCGACCAGAGCCTCAAGCGCATGGGGCTCGACTATGTCGACATCTTCTATTCGCACCGCTTCGATCCCGATACGCCCCTTGAGGAAACCTGCGGTGCGCTGGATCACATCGTGCGCTCGGGCAGGGCGCTCTATGTCGGGATCTCCTCCTACAACTCGCAGCGCACCCGCGAGGCGGCCGCCATCCTGAAGGCGCTCGGAACCCCGGTCCTGATCCATCAGCCGAGTTACTCGATGATCAACCGCTGGATCGAGGAGGACGGGCTGCTCGACACCCTGGATGAACTGAACATCGGTTCCATCGTCTTCTCGCCGCTGGCGCAGGGCATGCTGACGTCCAAGTACCTGGGCGGCATTCCCGAAGACAGCCGCGCCGCGCAGGGCAAGTCGCTGCGGGCCGAATTCCTCAGCGACAGGAACGTCGAGAACCTGCGGGCGCTGAACGCCATCGCTGAACGGCGCGGACAGACGCTCGCGCAGATGGCGATTGCTTGGGTTCTGCGCGGCGGACGGGTTACATCCGCCCTGATCGGCGCCAGCCGCCCCGAACAGGTGGAGGATTGCGTCAAGGCGCTCGACCGGCCCAACTTCACGAGCGAGGAACTGGCCGAGATCGATGGACATGCGCGAGAAGCAGACATCAATCTCTGGGCCGCATCGGCGGAGCGCAAGGGGCCGTCCCGCAACAAGTAAGCCGATCCGTCCGGAAACGTCCGGCCGCCACATCCACGTCACTGGGGAGAGACATGATCCGCAACCCGATCCTGCCGGGCTTCAATCCCGATCCGTCCATCTGCCGCGTCGGCGAGGACTACTACATCGCCACCTCCACCTTCGAGTGGTATCCGGGCGTGCAGATCCATCATTCGCGCGACCTGGTGAACTGGAACCTGGTGCGCCGGCCACTGGAGCGCGCGAGCCAGCTCGACATGCGTGGCAATCCGGATAGCTGCGGGATCTGGGCGCCGTGCCTCTCCTATGCAGACGGGCTGTTCTGGCTGGTTTACACCGACGTGAAGCGGCTCGACGGCAACTTCAAGGACGCCCACAACTATATCGTCACGTCGCCGACGATCGAAGGCGAGTGGTCCGATCCGGTCTATGTCAACTCGTCCGGCTTCGACCCGTCGCTCTTTCATGATGACGACGGCCGCAAGTGGTTCCTCAACATGCAATGGAACCACCGCACCGAAAGCTACGGTGGCGCACCGAAAAGCCCTGCCTTCGACGGCATCCTCCTGCAGGAATGGGATGCAAGGTCGGGAAAGCTCGTCGGGCCGATCCGCAACATCTTCCCCGGAAGTTCTCTGGGCCTGGTGGAGGGGCCGCATCTGTTCAAGCGGAACGGCTGGTATTACCTGACCACGGCCGAAGGTGGCACGGGCTACGGCCACGCGGTCACCATGGCTCGTTCCCGGTCCATCGACGGCCCGTACGAGATGCACCCCAATGTGCATCTGATCACGTCCAAGGACTATCCGAATGCTGTTCTCCAGCGGGCAGGGCATGGGCAATATGTCGAGACGCCCGACGGTCAGGCCTATCATACCCACCTGTGCGGCCGTCCTCTTGCACCTTCGCGCCGCTGCACCCTTGGCCGCGAGACTGCCCTGCAGAAATGCCTGTGGGAGGACCATTGGCTTTACCTTGCCCAGGGCGGCGTAGCGCCCGACGTCGAGGTGCCGGCGCCGACCGATGCGCCACGCCTCGAACAACCAGCCCGCATCGTCAGGGAGTTCGACGAACCCGGCCTGCCCCCCGAGTTCCAGTGGCTGCGCACCCCTCATCACGAGCGGATTTTCACCCTGACGGGACGGTCCGGCCACCTCAGGCTCTTCGGTCGTGAAAGCCTCGGCTCCTGGTTCGAGCAGTCGCTTGTCGCCCGCCGCCAGGAACATCACTCGTTCCGCGCTGAGACCGTGCTCGACTTTTCCCCGGAAACGTACCAGCAGGCCGCGGGCCTCATCCACTACTACAACCGTCACAAGTTCCATGCGGTCGTCGTGACGCTACACGAGAAACTGGGTCGGTCGGTGACGATCTTTTCATGCCCGGGCGACTACCCCCACAGCCGCATGACTTTTCCCGTGGATAGCGGCGTCGCGGTGCCTGAGGGGCCGGTTCATCTGGCCATGGAAATACACGACAACGACCTTCAGTTCTCCTGGCGGGCAGGTGGCAGCAACGACTGGCAGGCTCTCGGCCCGGTGCTCGACGCCGGGGTCGTCTCCGA
>JAEYTV010000561.1 GCA_023433855.1 Pseudomonadota bacterium
TTTTGAAGCAGTACCGAGATGAGGCGTTCTACGCACTGCCCGGCTTATTTGACGACCTATGGAACGACGCGGACGTACTGAACGAGGAAATACTTCGCGACTACCGAAAAGCTTTCAAATCCGCAGAGAAGCCACAGGATGAAGAAGCCTTCGAGAAGTTCATCCACAAATTTGTAAAGCCAGCCGCGCCCAAGAGTATTGTCGTTGGTAGTGAGAAAAAAACGAAGGAGCGCACCTTCATACAAGGGTTTCGCAGGAAATATGATGAAATTCTGGTTCCTGCGCACGATGAAATTCTCGAGGTCGCCCAACAGCACGGCTTCGGGCGGCCAGAATATGCCGGTCAGGATCCCCAGATCGAGATGGGAAGGTTTCTCGGTTGGCTGCGGCTCACCCAGGGAAGCGGCGATGGTTGGCGTGAAACGTTGTTGCTCAATGACCCGACGCACCGCGCGGCGCGAATTGCCGAGAATGTGCGGGTCTGGCAGTCCACCGATGACACGGTAAAGGGCGATATGTATCACGCGTCTTCAGAGATCGAGAATATCGCGAACATTCGCACTTACCTCTGTGATCCGAACGAGCTGGAACGGCTAAGTTTTGACGAACTGTTCCGACACCTCACGGGCTGCCACGCTTTTCTGGAACGCTTGCGCTTCGTTTCCAAGGATATCGGGCAGAACCTGTCCGGCCTTGAACGGTTGCGCATCGATTTCCAGAAAAGGAACACGCTTCCGGCAGTAGTGAGGACTGTCCGCTATCTACTGGCAGGGTCCGGCGATGCGATTGAACGTGCCTATGACTGCATTTTCGGCAGCTATAAGCTCAACGGGTTCGGTGAAGCGTGTGTAATGGAGTTGCTCGGCTGGGGCGACACCAAACGTCCGCCCTTTAACAATCGCTCCATTCGAGGCATCCGCTTCCTTGGATTTGACGTGGAGCACCTAGTTGCCGGTGAGTAGCGAAAATTATTGGAGCAGTTACGGGCCAACCCCAGACAGTCCGTTGTCTGAACGCCTGGCGCTAAGCTGGCCTTCCGATCCGCCACAGCCGCATAGTTGCCGACTAGCACACGTGAAATCTCGACGCGACTGACCGAGCCCGTCCGGCAACATGGTCTGCTAGGTCGCTTGGGTGAGCTTGTCTGCCTTCGTCTGCCATGCAGCCTTTCTTGCCTGTTGGTTTTCCAGGTTTCTGGCCGCTTCTTCCACCCATATTGGTGAAGACACTATTGTTTCTAGTTCATTTAGAGCGGAAGAACGACGGCTTTCCGATGCGGCGGAAAGCTTGAATGTCTTAGCGATGAGGTCGACCGCAATATCATTATCCCCAAGGCCAAACCGCCATCGCCAGTCGTTTTCGGCAATAACGTCGGGGTATCTCTGGATGAACTTGGCAAGAACCGCTTTCAGATCAATTTGCAATGGGGTTAGTAGCCCTGCGTCGACGAACGTGTTGGTCGTCACCCAAATGCGGTCGCCGGCGCGCCCGTAGAAGTCATGCAGCGTTCTATGATCCGTGCCCGCTACGTCGACAATTGCGCGGGTGGGGCCAGCCGGCGGCAACTCCACGGTCTTCTCGATAGTTCCAAACAATAGGCCGCCCTGGAACGGCGTTACCACCGTAGCGATGGGAGATCCCCTCCGCGCCAGGCGCTGCTCCGTCCTCATCCAGAGAAGCGTCGGCCAGAGCTTTGTCATCTCCAACTGGACTTCGGCCAAGGTTCGCAGGTTTCCCTGTCGCTCCACCACCCGTTCGAAAAGGTGAGGACGGGTTCCGCCCGGCATCGAGCCACTCACGAATATTATGCTGTCCTCGCGCAGGATGAGTGTGTGGTTTTCCGCCGTAATGAACGTCTGTTTGCCTTCATGTACCACCCTCGTCTCATAGACCATGAGCCCGACGTGCCGTGGCTTCGACGATACGCTGCGGGGGGCACGTACCAACAGAAAATCCGGGATGTCGTCTCGAAGATCGGCCTCAAGCCGAGCCAGTGCGTCCCTCAGGTTGGCCCGACGGTTGTTCCCTTCTTCGTACAGCTGCACGGCTCGCCTCAGAACGCTGTCCGCCGGCTGTGAGCCCGTGGGCCGCCGTCTCGAAATCTCGTGTACGCGAACCTTTACAAAGCGCTTGGCCTCTTTTGCCAACATGATCTAGGTCCCTGCATCAGTGCAGATTGTCTGGGTGGGCTGCCTCAATTCTTCCTTGATAGCGGCAGCCAGCAAACCAAACCTCGGCATCGGACCTAGTCAAGGCTGTCAGAAGAGCCGAGAAAGGACGCAGAGTTGCAGCTAGCGGTTCGGCACGGAAGGGCCGCTTTCCAAGTCCGCTAACCAAAAGCGGTCAGGCGGGAATCCACCCCATCCCGGTCATTCCGCATTTGTGAGTTCACAGCCTAGCAATCAGCGACCGCGCAAAAGAAGCCGCACTTGCCGCGATCTCAGCCGGTAGAGGCTCGGACCGACTAACCCGCAGGTGTGTCGGCGCGTTAGCCACGGCTTGAACCGGCTGGTGTCCCAAGGCGAGGTCGCCCGGTATTCGTTCTTCCGGCGTTCCTCCTCGGAGGGGGCTTTGCTGGCGATCCACTGCATCAGTCCCGCGATGATAGGACGGTTCCGTAGCCGCTGTGGCGGTCTCCGGCACGGGTGCGCTTCTGCGGAAGAGGTCGAGGCCTAACAACTGTCTATCTCCATGCTGGGGGCGGCGCTGCGGCAAGGAGAGGAAACGCAGCGCCGCCCAAGTCAACGCAAAAATCGTCGTTGCGAGCCGGGCCGAATGGCTACTCGCGCCACTCTGCTGCGCAAGCTGCCATGAGGTCCGGTGTCGGGTCGTTCGGGCCGAGCGGCGGCGGGGCAGCGCGGGACGGTCGCTGCCGGTCACGGATTATCACCGGAGCCTCCGAAAGTGGGGCGAGCGCAACCGGGGGCTCTCTTCTTTCGCCGGGAGGAAGCGCGGTGGCGCTGGCGGTTGTGCTCCGGAGAGAGAAAGATTTCTTCGAGAGACCGCGTGCCGGTATCCGAAGGATGCCGGGAACGGTTCTTCTTCTTTTTCCTGCTTCCTCTTTTGTTCTTCTTCTTTGTGGTGGACATCCGTGTCCACTCTGGGTGGACATCCGTGTCACCTCACGAGTGGACATACGTGTCCACTCTGGGTGGACATTCCCGTCTACACTTTAGCCGGGGTGTGCGGTTTTCACACGAGGATATTTGACCTTTTTGAAGTATTCGAACTCCAAAAGCATCGTCCGATGCCATTTACAGTAGAAGTCAATATCTGGATATTCGGGCATTGTGCGAAGCTTACCAAGTCCACGCCAATATAAGGCGATCCATTCAAAGAATTCGTGGCATTGGTCGGCCTCGTTCTCGGTCCAATAAAAATTAATTCTTCGCGCAAGCGACGAATGCTGATCTGCCGTCCATGGTTTCCAGACTACGCCGGGCAGGTCGCTATATTCCTGCTCGAAGGCGCGGCGCATGGTCTTTTCGATTGCGGTCGGATTAAGTGTGTCCACTCTTGGAGGGTGCGGCCAGAGCGTTGATACGAGCTTCGGCTTGGGCGGGCCATTCTCGCGCCTTGTGTTCGCGGCCTTCTTCGCTGCTCGCTTGCGCTTTTCAGACGCCAACGGCATATCTGGCCCCGGCTTCCAATTGGGGTTCGGCGTGATCTTCAAGCCCCTGCCGGTCAACTCCACCGTCATAGCGCCGCGCTTAGTTAGCGAGCCGAGGATGCGTTGAAGCTGACGCTGGCTGTATCCGGTGCCCTTCGTCTTCGCGACCGGGTCTCCGTGCTCAAGCTTCTTGTAGGAGGTTAGGAGGTGCTCCCGGTTCATGTCGATGGACTGGTCAAAGATGACATCAAGAACCTGATATTCGGGAGCCGGTAAATGGGGAGACCATCCGCGCGGGATGCCGCGCATGATGTCCCGCTGCTGCTGGTAGTCGTATGGGCCTTTGTGCTGACGCGCTTTCGTATTGGTAGGGTCGTGCGAAGCGTCGTCGCCGTGGACGACGCGCAGGTGCGGTGCGTTCGACATGATGGGTGCCGTTTCAGGTGCCGTTGATGCCGTTAAATGGGGCGGTGCCACGTCAACGGCACTGAAAACGCAGCACCGCCCCAGAAGCTCAACATCATGCCAGAGACGAAGAGCGTGGCATCTTCTGCCTAGCATGGCGAAGCAGACTTCTCTACTAGCTGGCGATGTATAGACACGAAAATCGGTTGCAACTTGTTGCAAAAAATTGTGGCAGAGTTAGTGTTGACTAAGAAACCGTCCGTTGCTTACTTCCTTGGACTGCAATTATGCCGCCTACATATATTTTCCGGGCTACCTTGCTGCCAGTCTCTGCCATACGGTAATTTGGCCCCAGATCATTTTGCAGGGGATACCAGAGATAATGGCCACGGTTTCACTGATCGCCGCGCTATGGATGGCGGGCGGTGCGCTGTGCCTGTCCGGCATGGTGCCCGAAGCGCCGAATGAAGACCTAGCTGACTGCCTTGCCGGTGTCCGGGATTTTGAGCCTGCCGCGCTGTTGGCCCTGGCGATGTTTCTCGCGGTTTGGCCGGTGGTGTTCGTCGGCGCTCACCTTGGCAAGCGGCGCTCCAATGGCTAACAATCAAAGGTTGTTGGCCCGGCTTTACTCCGTCCGAGAGACCGTGGCGTGGCTTGTGACGCAAGACCCTGTGTATGTGCCGCTCTTCGAAAGGATAGAAGCCGATATTGCGGTCGAAGAGGCGAGGGGAGACATTGTCGCCCATGCCCGCGCAATCGTGAGGCTAAGTAAGTTGCTCAACGCGGACGGATAAAAGTTTGCAACGGGTGCAAAAAACGTCCAATCGGTTCCAACATTGGTTCCAACCAAATCTCCTAACTCATTGATCTATATAGCATAATTTTTCAGAATGGGGTTTCCCTCCGGGCCCACCATTATCGTTATTTATCAATGCTTTATAGAGTGGTTCGTCAATAGGCTCGCCAAGCATCGGCTTGCGCGTGACCAGACGCACGACTCGATCCATACCCTGGACCGCCAGCCGAACTTGCGACGCCTCGCGCGAATAGATCTCGGCATGATCGATATCGTCGTGACCGAGCACATCCATGAGCTGTCTCGTCGAGGCCTCCGGCTCAGCCAGATAGACGCCGAGCGATTTCCTCAGAACGGCTGCCATAGCCGTTGACTAAGACAGTCTCGCCGCGCGTGTCGGCTGCATCCAAGATCTCGGACAGCATCGGGGTGACCGGCACAAAAAGCCGTTTCCGTCAGTTCGTCCCTTGTTCGGCTGCCTACTGAGGCGTCGGCCCATCTCAGTCTAATGGCTCGCGTCCAAACCCGAAGCCATCAAGCTCTGAGCGAAGGGCCGCAGCCAACAACTTCGGCCTCCTGCTTATCGAGATCATTGCGCAAATGATCTTACTGCCGATCTTGCTGTGGAAGACGTGGGTGGCCGAGCGGGAAGCAAGATAAATGGTTGGTGTCCTGTGGTGGTTGGGGCGGTCGGGTCACGTGTCCAGAGGCAACTCGTAGACTTCGTGCTCCCCGTCAAACAACTTGGCCAGTGTCGCACGGTGCAAGATTGGACACCGTGCAGCCAACCACATCCGCACAATGCGCTGCGCGTCCTCACAAGTGACGGCACAGGGGATGTTGGTCCTCTCGGACAGCAACTCTCCGTCATCGGTCGTGGAAATCACTTCAACGCTGAACATGCCGCTCAGATGTGGAGTGACGTCGACATCGTCAAGACGGTCAGGCAAGCGACGTCCCAAGTCTTAGCCGAGGATGTTGGACCCTGCCGCATGAACACGCGTGCGCCGATCGGACTTGGTATCACCGAGGAAAGAATGCGCGAAAGTTAAGGTGAAGCAGAGGTTCTTCCGTCGTTACGATAGCCTCGCTGAGATCGTTCGGCTGCTGTCAACGAGAAGTTGGATGAGCTCACTGCGTCTGTCCTCCGATGTGTGCACCGGAACAACAAAGCAGAGCGTTGCCAACGGACGACCGGTCATTTGATCAAGGATTGGTGCCGCAAGACAGCATGTGAATTCATCAGCGAGGCTGGCAGTTATCACGTAACCTCGATCATGTGCCAAACGCACGTCGTCGAGGAATTCCCTAATTTCGACCACCTTCCCATTAGGCAGGATGAAATCCTCTGCGGGAATGAATTTGCTTACCTGCTCTTCCGTCATATCGCCGAGGAGGACGCGGCCTGAGGCCGTCCAGGGAATCGGTACCAAGACCCCCGTTTCCGAACTGATCCGAAAAAGCCGTGAGCCTGGCTGCATGTAGGCAACGGTGTATTTGTTACCGAGCAGGATACAGAGTTGCGCCGTCTCGCCGGTGACTTCCGCCAGGCGGATCACCTCATCGCGTCCGCTTCGCACCAGCGGCTGCGATGCCAGATAGGCATCGGCATAGAAATAAACGGAACTCCCGAAGAAAATTCTTCCGTGCTCGTCCGCAATCTCGAGGATCCCGGCTTGGACGAGACTATCGACGATCTCGTACAGCGACGAACGGGGCGCTTTGAGGCGACGCGAGAGGTCGCCGATGCTGATCGGCTGCCGCGTCGCTCGCAGAAATTCCAGTATCTCAACAGCCCGGTCTATGCCGCGGGCTCTCACTGTCTGTGTCGCCATTGACGTCGCCTGATCCTGTAATTTGGCCGCACCCATACAACACCTATCGCTCTTGCGTCAGGCACCGATAAAACCTAGGATGTCCAATATACCGACAACATGTCCGGTATACCAGACACAGGGAGAGGAAAGTTGATAAGCATCCTGAAATCCGCCGCGCTGTCCGTGGCAGCGCTTGGCGTCGCGCTGACGATGGCCGGGCCGGCCTCGGCCCAAGAATCCCGACTCGACAAGATCATCTCTTCGAAACAGCTGAGAGTAGGCATCATTCTCAGCCTGCCGCCTTTCGGTATGAAGAACGATGCCGGCGAGCCCGACGGGTTCGACGTCGACGTCGCCAGGCTGGCCGCCGAGCGTCTCGGCGCCGAGCTCGAGATCGTCGACACCACGGCCGCCGACCGCATCCCGAACCTGCGCACGGACAAGGTCGACATGATCATCGGCCAGTTCACGCGCAACTCCGAGCGGGCCAAGGTCATCAGCTTCAGCGACCCGTACATCACCGCCGTCGTCATGGCGATCGCGGTGCCGTCGGACAGCACGGCGGCCAAGGCAGCCGATCTCGACGGCAAGCGCGTCGCCGTCATCAAGGGTACGACCCAGGACGCCGCCTTCTCCGCCGCGGTTCCGGGCGCCGACATCCAGCGCTTCGACAGCTCGGCCGCTGCGCTGCTGGCGTTGAAGCAGGGCCAGGTCGACGCCATGATCGAGGATGGCAACTTCCTGAACTATCAGGCCAAGCTCGCCGGCAACCTCAAGGTGATCATCGACCCCGCCTTCGGCAACCTCATCGACTACAACAGCATCGGCGTGCAGCGCGGCGACCAGGAGTGGCTCAACTGGGTCAACATGTTCGTCTTCGAGCTGAACACCAGCGGAAAGGGCCGCGAGCTGTATCGCAAGTGGTTCGACGCGGACATGCCCGCTCCGGTCAATCCGCAGTTCTGATCGGTATTTTCGGGATGAGGTGCAGGCG
>JAEYTV010000564.1 GCA_023433855.1 Pseudomonadota bacterium
CGTAGCTCAGCTGGATAGAGCACCAGACTACGAATCTGGGGGTCAGGAGTTCGAATCTCTTCGGGTGCGCCACTTCCGAACAAAACTGGGCACTCCTGCCGGAGACGCCCCACCGCCCATCACCAGCCTTTCCAGAATCGTTCTTCGTCCGTGTATGCGGATTTCTGTGTCGTCGATTTCGACGTTGTCGATCATGGCGCGCAGGTATGAACGGCGGAACGGGATCGGGCCGTTCTGGATGTTGTCGCGCATGATGGTCGTGAAGGCGGCAATCTTATCCTGCGTGATCCGAGCTTCGGGACGCAGTTCGGTGAGAGCGCGGTCGAGCGCGACCTGTGCGATGTCCCGCTCGGTCTTGATCGCGGTGATGCGGTCTTTGAGGGTGTCATCAGTGGGATCGGCGATGCCGTTTTCGATAGCGTCGTAAAGGCGCTTCAGGCGCGTTTCTGTGTCGCTGAGGTTCTTTCTGAGGTTGGTAATGCGGTCGGTATAATCGGCGCTGCGGTTTTCCTGCCGTTCGATCAAGCCAGTCAGAAGCTTTTCGACGCGGTGGGGCGTCAGTAGCTGATCCGCAATGCGCGCGGTGACGATGGTGTCGAGCTTGTCCATCGGGACTGCGCGACCCTTGCAGGCGCTCTTGCCCTTTTGGGCGCAGGTGGCACAGGCATAGTAACGGTAGCGACCGGACTTGCCGGTTCTGAGTGTCATGCCGCCTTGGCAGCTGGCGCAGGTCGCAAGGCCGGTCAGCAGGATGGGACCGGTCACTGTGCGCGGCGGCGTGGCCTTGGGACTTCTGGCCTTGAGGGCAGCCTGTAGATCGTCGAAGGTCTTGCCGTCGATGATCGGCTCCACTGGGACCATGATCTGCTCGGCGACCGGCTTGTCTTCCTTGGTCTTCCAGATTTTCCGGTTGAAGCGGTACTCTCCCTTATAGACGGTGCTGGTGATCATATTGTGCAAAGGGCCAACGCCCCATCGCGCGCCTTGGCGCGTGCGGTAGCCATGATCATTGAGCCAGGTCGCGACCGCTTTGACGCCCATCGGGCCGGTGGTGCCGTCGCCCTTGGTGAAGAGCTTGAAAATTAGCCTGATGGTCTCGGCTTCGACAAGGTCGATGGCCAGACGCTTTTTGGTCTTTGAGCCGCGTTGTTCGGCAGCGATGATCTCGTAGCCATAAGGTGCCTTCGCGCCATTCCAGAAGCCCTGGCGGGCATTCTCCTGCATGGCGCGCAGGGTGTGCTTGGCGTTTTCCTTGGACTGGTATTCATCGAACAGGGCGAATACCTGCCGGACCATGACGCTCATCGGATCATCACCCAAATCCTGGGTGATGCTGACCAGACGCACATTGTGCTTCCTCAAGCGCCGGACATGGTACTCCAGCGCGAAATGGTCGCGCGCGAAGCGGCTGAAGGAGTGGACCAGGACCACATCGAACGGCGCGCCCTCGGTGGTGGCCATATCCAGCATGCGCTGGAGCTCGGGGCGGCGATCATCGGTGCCGCTGGCACCGGGTTCGACATACTCTGCCGCCACCGTCCAGCCCCGCGCCTCGCAGTAAGCGATGGCTTGCCGCCGTTGATCAGGAATGGAGAGATCATGTTCAGCCTGCCGCCCCGTCGAAACACGCAGGTACAACGCCACCCGGGTCTGTGCATCGGGAAGAGTGTTGTTGAGCGTGTCCACGGTCATGGCGGGTTATCCAATCATGAGGTTTGGCAGTTATCGTTGGCTGATCTTTGCGGCTCTTTCGAGTCGGATTTTGCGGGGTGCTTCAGCATGGCAGAAAGTTCACTCATGAGGAACGACTCAAGCACATCCAGCTCGGCTTCTGTGACCGGAAAGTCGTCGCTGAGATCGTCAAGCACGCGCTCCTCGCCGGCGCTGTCAGGAGTTTGACCAGCTGGCGACAACGGTATCCTGCGTTCGCTGGACGATTGTCCGCGCATCGGTAAATTCCTCGACTGGGTTGTGAAGTGGAACCGGCGGCAGCGTGCCGCCGGTTATTGGTCAATCATCATTCGCTGGGCGCAGATGACGATGCGGATGCTTGTCATAGCCGCGCTGCCGACAGGCCGCTTCCATCGCGTTGCAGTAGGTCGCATAGGCAAACGCGTAAGATTGCTCCCGCGTGCCGGGGAAAGTTGTCCCGGCCATCATCACCACGCTAACGGCCTGAAACAGCGCGTAGATGTCAGTCGCGCTGACGGGTTTGGTGCTGTTTGCGCTCAAATACTCCATCGCCCAGACAACAAATTCTTCCGGCATCAGGACCGGCACAAAGGCGTCGAGTTCAAGTGGGGGATGTTCTGTGCGATCTTTCATTGCGGTCTCCATCGTTTGGTGATGGGATCAATATGAAGGCGGTTCCGCGTGCTGATCCGCGTGGAAACCACGAGGTTTTCTTCGCTGGTCTATGCCGAAGCCTGATTGAAACGAGGTGCGCGGGGGGAGTTCAGCGATGGCAGAGCATGACGAATTCGGGCGGCATGAGGTCTTGCACATGGCCGCGTTCCTGGCACGAACGGTTGCAAGCGAACTGGCCGCCCACCCCCAGGTCAAAGCCAACCCGGAATGGCTCGCCTTAGCCGACGAGGCCGGGCGCGCCCTTGAGGCGCTCTATCAGGCCGTCGGTGCCGTACATCTGGATCAAGACGATAGCTGATCCATTTGTCGCAAATTGAGCCTTAGACCCGGCGCTGCCGCGCCGGGCGAGAGCTAGAAGCGCGGTGCCAGGGCCTGCTGCTTAAGCCGGATCATCCGGCGGATGGCATCCAGGTCTGCAACCGCGTGACGATGGGCTTCTGAGCCCGGCGGGGTTTGCGCCAGCGCGCATTGAACCTGATGCTGCATGAGTTGCAGTTCACCCAGTGAGCGACCTTGCAGATCGGCAATGGTGATTAGACGAGACATTGTATTCCTCCTTCGTTCGGAGGCCCCGTCCATCGGGGCCTTGCGGCCCCGGACACACAGCATCATCGGGGAATGGTCCCGGTGGACGGGCTGGAGAAAAGAAGAAGAGGGAGGAGATGCCCGGCGCTCTCAGGAGCAGATCGAAGGAGTCATGGTGATCGTGCAGGAGTGCGGGCACAGGCATGGCGCTGGAAACCGCAGAGTTCTGCGGGTTTGCGGGATCTCAAATTTGCAGATTGTGGGCTAAAGGCGATATAATGGAGCTATATTGAGTACTGTTTTTATTACTGACTTTTATGTGGTGGATATTGGCAATGCAGATCAGATTGCTGGGTGAAGTCAGCTTCGCCGAAATGCGTCAGGCCCTTTTCGAAGCTCTCAATGAAATCGAGGACGAATATGCGATCCGATATTCGCGGGGCGCGGTCCTGTTCATCAACCCGACGGACGGGCTCGACGAAAATGTCGTCGCCCGGAACCGTCTAGGGCGGGTGGTTTCGAAAGTGACGAAGAAAGGGCCCTACCGCTCGGCGGCGGATGAATACTGCCCGTAAGCTGATCGAGAGGGCCGGGAGGTATGGATGAAAATCCCGCATTATATCGGGCTGGAGCAGGCTCGGCAGGTGTTGGCCGAAATGGGCGTTGAGCTGAATGCACGGCAGATAAAGCGTGCCGCCGATAAGGACGCGACAGGACAGCGGCGACTGCCTTTCTTCGTAGACCCGATTGAGGGAACGCTAAAGATCGAAAAGGATACACTCGTCGAGATATATAAGCGCCTGCAAAACAAGGCAGAAAACGAGTTTAGAAATAGAGATTGACTCGCTGAATCCGCATTTGCTTTAGTATTAATACAGAACAAATTATACACACTACGTAGTTATGGCAGATATACGCAAGCGAACAGGAAGTAAAGGAACGACGTATCAAGTTCGATACCCCGACCCCGGTTCAAAAACGGGCTATTCCTACGCGACCTTCGAAACGGCGAAAGAAGCACGGGCCTTTCGTGAAGATTCGCGCGCGCGTGCAAGCGCCACACCCCTTCAGAGTGAAGTCGACACCGTGGCGGACGCGGTCCAGAAATGGCTGGACATCTGCGAGAAGGAAGGCCGCGACGGGCGCGATCCGGTTACCGCCTATACGATGGTGGGCTATCGACACCGCGCAGATATCATCAATCAGTATGACTGGCGCAAATCGATCCATGCTCTTACGGCCCCGGATATCATAGCCTTCCGGTCTTGGCTTTTGCAGAGTCGCAGCAGAGATCAGGCCCGCAAAGTGCTGTCGTCGTTTCATTCCCTGGTTCTTGAGATGGTCAATCGGGGTGTGCTCGCGCATGACATCGCCTCAGGCGTGGGTATTCGCGGCGGCTCCCGTTATGACGAGCCTGTCACGGTTCCTTCGGAGAAAGAGGTTCACGATCTGCTCGCTGCGGCAGACGCCCTTGCCAACTCGCGCAATCGACAGACTGCCCGCACATGGCAGCGTTATCGTCCGATGCTGTACCTTGCAGCAGACACTGGCATGCGTCCGCAGGAATATCTTGTGGCGGCGCGGGGGAACCTCCGCGATGGCACTATCGAAGTCGATCGCGCTCTCGATGGCGGCGGTCACAAGATCAGCGTCACGAAATCCGCCGCAGGCCGTCGCGTGATCGATCTGAGCCCCGAGACCTTTGACATGGTCATGCACTACGCAGACGAATTGGCCGCCGAGAACAAACACGATCTGCTGTTCCCCACATCGACAGGGAAATGGCAGAGCGTAAAGAACTGGCGTCAGCGCGGCTTCGCCGCTGCCTGCGAAAAAGCCGGTCTGATGGAAGTGTCAGAGAACGATGACGGCGAAGAAATGATCAAGCCGAAGTTCAAGCCCTATGATCTGCGCCACTTCTATGCGTCGATGCTGATCGAGCAACGCGTCAATCTGAAGATGATACAATACCTGATGGGGCACCGAGATATTCAGACGACCTTGAGCGTATGGTCACCTGATTGAGCGTGCAGAAATTCGTTCAGAACGCTCAACAGGGCTACTTGCCAGAATGACCAAGAATCCATGTGGCAAATTTGTGGCAAATCCTCTGTAACCCGCAGAAATCCTAGGGTTTTAATTGGCTTCCGAAACCAAGGGTCGCAGGTTCGAGTCCTGCCGGGTGCGCCATAATTAGATCAAAGACTTACGCGATGCTTATGGGAAGAAAACGGTCTGAAAAGCGAAACTTGCCACAAATTGGCAGTCCGCTGTAGCCCGCAGAAACCCTCGATTGTCCGGTACGATATTTTTCAGCTTGTGGCGAGTTTGTGGCAAGACCATAGCAAAAATGCGGATATAGACAGCGCCACTGCCGCGTCGGTCTTCCCTGATCCTCGGAGTTTTCGGTGCATCCCGCTAACGACCATATTCCATGAATTTTGGAGTATGTAATTCGCTGGGGTCGGACTACTGACCAAACTTCAGTTCTCATACTTGTGGAAATGAACCCCTGCCATCGCGAATGTCCTTAGTCCCAAGACAGAGGACAGGCTATTCCGCGCGTCTTCGTGCCAGAGCCTTCAATGCCTGAATTTCATCCATTTTGAGATCGCCCTTTATCACGCGCAGCGCCGTGATGAAGGTTTCCTCAAAGTCACTGGCAAAGGAGGACTGGCCGATAATGTGCTTGAAGGCCCAGGCCGCTAGATCAGCATCGATGCTGATGGTTATTTCCTCTTGTGGGCGCAGATAGCCCTTACTGCTGGTGGGCCATGTGGCCCTCTGCCTCAGCGGCAGCTTTTTCCATGCTGCATAGTCCATGGGTACACTCCTTCGGAAGGGTTCGACAATAATGGTCTGTTGAACCGGATCAGGCGAGTCTGTTCTGGCACCTCCGCCTTCGCGGACCGGGCTCTAGGCTGCACCTGCCGGCTTGCCCCGAGCCGCTTACGCGTCTCGGCCATGCGGTGACGATCCCTGGCGCATGATGGGAGCGCCGGCGGCGCGCTTGTTGGACAGCTGGGCCTGCGGCCCGCCGCGCATGTTGTGCGCAGCCACTAAGAGAAAAAGGGCCTGCGGCCCCACGGCCGTCAAGACCAAGCCCTGCGCATTGCTGCGGGCGCTGCCGGGGGGGTCCCCTTCCTTGCCCGCCCCCAAGGCGGGGCGTG
>JAEYTV010000570.1 GCA_023433855.1 Pseudomonadota bacterium
ATCGGCTCGCACCTCGATACGCAGCCGACCGGCGGCAAGTATGACGGCGTGCTCGGCGTGCTCGCGGGCCTCGAGGTCGTCCGCACCCTGAATGACTTGGGGATAAAGACAAAGCACCCGATCGTCGTCACCAACTGGACGAACGAGGAAGGCGCCCGCTTCGCGCCCGCCATGCTTGCCTCCGGCGTCTTTGCCGGGGTCCACGACCTCGACTACGCCTATGCGCGCAAGGATCCCGAGGGCAAGACCTTTGGTGGTGAGCTGGAGCGCATCGGATGGGTGGGGCAGGAAGAGGTTGGCGCCCGCAAGATGCACGCTTACTTCGAGTACCATATCGAGCAGGGCCCGATCCTCGAGGCGCAGGGCAAGCAGATCGGCGTGGTGACGCACTGCCAGGGCCTCTGGTGGCTGGAATTCACGCTGACAGGGCGGGAAGCACATACCGGCTCGACCCCGATGAACATGCGCGTCAATGCCGGTCTCGCCATGAGCCGCATCTTCGAGATGGTGCAGGAAGTGGCGATGAGCCAGCAGCCGGGGGCCGTCGGCGGCGTCGGCCAGGTCTTCTTCTCGCCGAATTCCCGCAACGTGCTTCCCGGGAAGGTGGTCTTCACCGTCGACATCCGCACTCCGAGCCAGGAGAAGCTCGACCGGATGCGGGCGAAGATCGAGAGCCAGGCGGCCGAAATCTGTGGCAAGCTCGGCGTCGGCTGCTCCGTGGAGGCCGTCGGGCATTTCGATCCGATAACCTTTGACCCCGTTCTGGTCGGCCGTGTCCGTGACGCGGCGGAAAGGCTCGGCTACAGCCACATGAACATCATCTCCGGTGCCGGGCACGACGCCTGCTGGGCTGCCAAGGTGGCGCCGGCGACCATGATCATGTGCCCCTGTGTGGACGGGCTGTCGCACAACGAGGCCGAGGAGATCTCGAAGGGATGGGCAAGCGCCGGCGCGGATGTGCTGTTCCACGCGGTGCTGGAGACTGCGGAGATTGTGGAATGAACGTCACGATTGCCGTTGAGCAGCCCAAGCAGCCTGAAGTCGTCGCCCTGATCGGGCTTTCTGACGAGTATATGGACTCGCTTTATCCGCCAGAAGGCAATTTCGCGGTGGATCTGGATGCCCTCTCCTGCCGCGACGTTTCCTTTCTTGTCGCGAGGCTGGACGGCAAAGCGGTCGGTTGCGGCGGCATCAAGTGGTTCGAGGACGGCAGTGCAGAACTGAAGCGCATCTTCGTCCGCGACGATGCGCGCGGCCACGGTCTCGGGCGAAAGATCATGGCCGAACTGGAGGCACTTGCGGCGACGCGGAATGTCCACCGGCTCTATCTGGAAACCGGTCCTCTGAACGTCGAAGCCGTCAGGCTTTACGAGACTCTCGGCTACCGCCCTTGCGGCCCTTTCGCTGACTACGAGGAAAATCCGCACAGCCTGTTCATGATGAAGGATCTCAAACAGCGGGAGACTGCCGGATGAGCGCCGCCTCCACATCGAAACCAGGATTACGACGATCACCACCCGAGATGTTCAGTCCCTGAGGTCCTCGATCCCGGGCGATTGACTGCGGCACACGATAAGGGGAACAACCATGGCCACAGTAATCAAGAATGGAACCATCGTTACCGCCGACCTGACCTACAAGGCTGACGTCAAGATCGACGGTGGCAGGATCATCGAGATCGGCCCCGGCCTGTTCGGCGACGAGGTTCTGGACGCGACCGGCTGCTATGTCATGCCGGGCGGCATCGACCCGCACGTTCACCTCGAAATGCCCTTCATGGGGACCTACTCCTCCGACGACTTCGAAAGCGGCACGCGGGCGGCGCTCGCCGGCGGCACGACAATGGTCGTGGATTTCTGCCTGCCCGACCCCGGGCAGTCGCTGCTCGATGCGCTGAAACGCTGGGACAACAAGGCGACCCGGGCCAATTGCGACTACTCCTTCCACATGTCGGTGACATGGTGGGGGGAACAGGTCTTCAATGAAATGAAGGCGGTGGTGCTCCACCACGGCATCAACACCTTCAAGCATTTCATGGCCTACAAGGGCGCGCTGATGGTGAACGACGACGAGATGTTCGCTTCGTTCCAGCGCTGCGCCGAGCTCGGGGCCCTTCCGCTCGTGCATGCGGAAAACGGCGACGTGGTCGCCGCCATGCAGCAGAAGCTGATGGACGAGGGCAACAATGGTCCCGAGGCGCACGCCTATTCCCGCCCGGCCTCGGTCGAGGGCGAGGCGACCAACCGCGCCATCATCATCGCCGACATGGCCGGCGTTCCGCTCTACGTCGTGCACACGTCCTGTGAACAGGCACATGAAGCAATCCGCCGGGCACGCCAGAACGGCATGCGGGTGTATGGCGAACCGCTGATCCAGCACCTGACGCTCGACGAAAGCGAATATTTCGACAAGGACTGGGATCATTCCGCGCGCCGCGTCATGAGCCCGCCCTTCCGGAACAAGCAGCACCAGGATTCCCTCTGGGCCGGGCTCGCCGCTGGTTCGCTGCAGGTGGTCGCGACCGACCACTGCGCCTTTACCACCGCTCAGAAGCGCCATGGCGTTGGCGACTTCCGGATCATCCCCAATGGGACCGGCGGGCTTGAAGACCGCATGCCGATGCTCTGGACCTACGGCGTCAACACCGGACGCATCACGATGAACGAATTCGTGGCCGTGACATCCACCAACATCGCCAAGATCCTCAACTTCTATCCCAGGAAGGGCGCAATCCTCGTGGGCTCCGATGCAGACATCGTCGTCTGGGACCCGCAGCGATCCAAGACGATCACGGCAGAGACGCAGCAGTCGGCGATCGACTACAACGTCTTCGAAGGCAAGCAGGTGACGGGCCTGCCGCGCTATACGCTGACCCGCGGTGTCGTTGCCATCGAGGAGAGCACGGTCAAAACACAGGAAGGCCACGGCAAGTTCGTCAAGCGCGAGCCGTTCCAGGCCGTCAACAGGGCACTTTCGACCTGGAAGGAACTGACGTCGCCGCGCAAGGTGGAGCGGACAGGCATTCCCGCGAGCGGGGTGTGAGATGGCCTCTCCCAGTCGCCGTCCGATCACGATCGCGGGGGCCTGCCTCCTCCTTGGCGGAACGGCAGTGGCCGCGGAGCTGCCGATCACCGCAAGCTACGGAAACGCTGATGGCTGCGCCTATGCGCTTCGCGGTGAAAGCTCCGGCTCGGATGACTTCTTTCTGTTGACGAAAGACGCCGTCACGACGGCCGTCGCCCAGTGCAGCTTCCTCGAGGTCAGGCCCGGAAGCGACAAAGGCTTCGACGTCACCGCGCAATGCCAGGAGGAAGGCTGGACCGAGGATCTGGCGCCATTCGAGATCGAGATCAAGCCGGTGGAACCGGAGAGCTACGTCCTGAACATCGATGACGGTTCGCAATGGGGGCCGCTGGCAATATGCAGATAGCCTCAGATCTCCACCAGCGCATCCAGTTCCGGCAGCAGCACGACGCTCTCCTGCTCGTTCGGGTCAGTGCGAGCGATGACGGCCGTGCAGGGCGTATTGGAGAGATTGGCCGGCAAATGCGGCACGCCTGCGGGAATGTAGAAGAGTTCGCCGGCATGCACGACGACATGGTGTTCCAGCCGGTCGCCGTACCAGGTGTGGGACGAACCGGAGAGCACGTAGATCGCCGTCTCGTGGGACTCATGCATATGCGCCTTGGCGCGTCCGCCCGGCGGGATGGTCAGCAGATGCATGCAGATACCCGTCGAACCGACCGACTCTGCAGCGATCCCCTGAAAATAACTCAACCCCTGTTTGCCGTCATAAGTGGCACCAGGCCTGACGATGCGGCAGGTGGGCTTTGATACAGTATCCATTGCTCTGTTCCTCCATGGGACGGGCTCTTGCTCCAGACTATCACGAACCGGGCGTTCCTGCAGTGACGCCTGCGCCTCGACGCTCCCGCGCCGCCAGCCCTCCTATCGGACGTTATTCGAAATGCTGTTGAACACTGCTCCTTCCGCCGTTTCAGCCAAGAAGCTCGGGCTTACCTTCGAGACCGGTGACGGCCCGGTCCACGCGCTGTCCGACGTCGACCTTGAAGTCGACAAGGGCGACTTCGTCTCCTTCATCGGCCCCTCCGGCTGCGGGAAAACAACTTTCCTGCGGGTCATCGCCGATCTGGAGAAGAATACCTCGGGCGAGATTCTGGTCAACGGAATGACACCGGAGGACGCACGCAAGTCCCGCTGCTACGGTTATGTGTTCCAGGCGCCCGCGCTTTATCCCTGGCGGATGATCGAGAAGAACATCGCCCTGCCCCTGGAAATCATGGGCTATGCGAGGAGCGAGCAGCGGGAACGCATCGAACGCACGCTTGATCTCGTCAACCTGTCCGGTTTCGGCAAGAAATATCCCTGGCAGCTTTCAGGCGGAATGCAGCAGCGTGCCTCGATTGCCCGTGCGCTTGCCTTCGATGCCGATCTTCTCCTGATGGACGAGCCCTTCGGCGCCCTCGACGAGATCGTCCGGGACCACCTCAACGAGCAATTGCTGAAGCTTTGGGAGCAGACGCGCAAGACGATCTGTTTCGTCACTCACTCTATTCCCGAGGCCGTATACCTGTCGACCAAGATCGTCGTGATGTCGCCCCGCCCCGGGCGCGTCACGGACGTGATCGAATCGACGCTGCCCAGGGAACGGCCGCTGGAGATCCGCGAAACGCCGCAGTTCCTGGAGATCGCCCACCGTGTGCGCGAAGGGCTGAGGGCGGGGCGAAGCTATGAGGAATGAGACACTCGCATCGCGGATCCTTCCTGTCGCGGCGATTGTCGCGATCATCATCGTCATCTGGTACGCCGGCGCGATCTGGATGAACGCGCCCTTTCAGCGCGATCTCGACCGGCGCGGCAACGTCACCTCGACTGCAATGGAATTCGTCGGCAAGACCCTGTCGCAGCCAAAACCGATCGTGCCGGCGCCGCACCAGGTGGTGAGCAACGTATTCGAGAACACCTTTCTTCGGAAAGTGACAAGCAATCGCAGCCTCGTCTATCACTCCTGGATCACGCTCTCCTCGACGCTTGCCGGCTTCGCCTTCGGCACGTTGCTCGGCATCCTGATCGCCGTCGGGATCGTGCATGTCAGGGCACTCCACCGGAGCCTGATGCCCTGGATCATCACCTCCCAGACCGTACCAATCCTGGCAATCGCCCCGATGGTGGTGGTGGTCCTCTCCGCGATCAACATCACCGGGCTCATCCCGAAGGCGTTGATCTCCACCTACCTGTCGTTTTTCCCCGTCGCGGTCGGCATGGTGAAGGGCCTGCGCTCACCCGAACTCATGCATCTCGACCTCATGCGCACCTACAATGCAGGTCCGTGGCATACGTTCTGGAAACTCCGGATGCCGGCCTCCATGCCGTTCCTGTTCACCTCGATGAAGGTTGCCGTCGCCGCAAGCCTGGTCGGCGCCATCGTCGGAGAGCTTCCGACCGGCGCGGCTGCCGGGATCGGCTCCAAACTGCTGGCAGGCTCCTATTACAGCCAGACGATCGTCATGTGGGCGGCGCTGATCGCCGGCTCGGTGCTGGCGGCCATCCTTGTCACCATTGTTGGAGTGGTGGCGAAAATCGTCGACCGTGCCATGGGCGGGAGACCGGCATGAGGAGGTTGAGCCCACTTCAAACACTTCTGGCAGGCATCGTCATCCTCTGCTTCCTGAGCTTCTACCTCCTGCTCGAACCGCCCTATTTAAGCGGGCCGCAATGGGGTGCGACGTTCATGCTGCCGTTCCTCGCCTGGTGCTTTGCCTTCCTCATCCAGTCTGTCCGCAGGAAACCCGCACCGCCACTGGAATGGGCTGCCTTAGCCTATCTCGTTGCCTGGGTTCCCCTGTCGATCACGTCGTTGAATGGCTTTGGCGATGAGCCGCCTCCCACCAACTATTGGACGACTGTAATAGCGTGTGTCGCGGCCGCCTGGCTCTTCAACGATCTTCTGTCTTCGTCGCGCTACGATAAGGGCATTGCCGAACGCATCGCGTCCATCGCCGTTCCGACAGTTTTTGGCCTCACCATCCTGTATATATGGGAGGTCGTGACACGAGGCCTTCACATCCCCTTCATCCTCCTGCCACCGCCGTCTGCGATTGGCGCACGGCTCGCCGGTTCCGTCCCCATCCTCTGGGCCGATGTCCAGCAGACCATCTTCAAGGCAGTTCTGTTCGGTTATGTCATCGGCTGCGCCAGCGGGTTCGCGGTTGCGATCCTTGCCGACCGGATCGCATTCCTCCGGCGAGGGCTGCTGCCGATCGGCAACCTGGTGTCGGCGTTGCCGATCATCGGGGTCGCACCGATCATGGTCATGTGGTTCGGTTTCGACTGGCACTCAAAGGCGGCGGTGGTCATCATCATGACTTTCTTCCCCATGCTGGTGAACACGGTTGCGGGCCTCGGCGCGGCGGGTTCCATGGAGCGTGACCTGATGCGTTCCTATGCCTCCGGCTATTGGCCTACCCTCGTGAAGCTGCGCCTGCCCGCCGCGATGCCCTTCATCTTCAACGCGCTGAAGATCAACTCGACGCTCGCGCTGATCGGCGCCATCGTGGCCGAGTTCTTCGGAACGCCGATCGTCGGCATGGGCTTCCGCATATCCACGGAGATCGGCCGCATGAATGTGGACATGGTCTGGGCTGAAATCGCTGTTGCCGCGGTCGCCGGGTCAGTCTTCTATGGCCTGCTGGCATTAGCGGAAAGGGCAACGACGTTCTGGCATCCGTCTAACCGTGGTGGCTAGACGCAACGATCCGGCGTCGCAACGTCGAGGCCGGCAAACCACAGAGGGAAACACAATGAAGAAAATCATGATGACGCTGATGGCGGGCGCCATGTCGCTCGCCGCCGTGCAGGCAATCGCCGCGGAAAAGGTGACCCTGCAACTGAAATGGGTCGCCCAGGGCCAGTTTGGCGGTTATTTCGTCGCCAAGGACAAAGGTTTCTATGAGGAAGAAGGCCTGGATGTCGAGATCAAGGCAGGCGGGCCGGATATCGCGCCGGAGCAGGTGATTGCCGGGGGTGGCGCCGATGTGATCGTCGCCTGGATGGGAGGCGCGCTGGTGGCGCGCGAGAAGGGCGTCCCTCTCGTGAACATTGCCCAGCCATACCAGAAGTCTGGCCTCCAGCTCATCTGCCCCAAGGACGGCCCGATCAAGACCGAAGCCGACTTCAAGGGCCATACGCTCGGCGTCTGGTTCTTCGGCAACGAGTATCCGTTCTACGCGTGGATGAACAAGCTGGGCATCCCGACCAATGGCGGCCCCGATGGCGTGAACGTGCTGAAGCAGAGCTTCGACGTTTCGCCGCTGGTCCAGAAGAAGGCCGACTGTATCTCGGTGATGACCTATAACGAGCTCGGCCAGGCGATCGACGCCGGCTTCACGCTCGATAAGCTGGTGGTCTTCAACTACACCGACCTCGGCAACGACCTGCTCGAAGACGGTTTGTACGCCATGGAAGACAAGCTGGCCGACCCGGCATTCGCCGACAAGATGGTCCGCTTCGTCCGCGCCTCGCAGAAGGGCTGGCAGTATGCGATCGAGCACCCGGAAGAGGCTGCGCAGATCGTGATCGACAACGATGAGTCCGGCGCCCAGACGCTGGCCCACCAGACCTACATGATGGGCGAAGTGGCCAAGCTCGTCGACGCCTCGGACTTCAAGCTCAACATGGCGGCCTATGACCGCACCGAGAAGGCGCTGCTGGACCAGAAGATCATCCAGAACAAGCCGGAAGGCGCCTACACCACGGCAATCACCGACAAGCTCTGAGCCTTGCGGCAGACGAGTCTGGAGGCGGGGAGCGATCCCCGCCTCTTCTTTTTGGGGCGGCGCCGAGCCTTAGCCCGCCTGCCGCTGCTCCTGGTCCTGGGAGGCGGGATCGAGCATGTGGCGCACGGCATCCCGCGCCATGGGGCGGGCGATGAGGTAGCCTTGGGCTTCGGTGTAGCCGGCCGCGTGGACGGCACGGAGCTGCTCGGCGCTCTCGATGCCCTCGGCAGTGGTCTCCATGCCCAGGCGCATGCCGATATCGGCAACGGCGCTGACGATGGTACGGGCGCTTTCGGCGCTCGACAGGGCGCGCACGAAGGTGCCGTCAATCTTGATCTTGTCGAACGGGAAGGCGAGCAGGTAGCTCAGCGCCGAATAGCCGGTGCCGAAATCGTCCATGGCGATCCGCAGCCCCAGCCCGTGCAGCTGGCGCAGGATTTCGAGGTTGGTCTCGTCGTTCTCGAGGAACAGCGACTCGGTGATCTCGATCTCCACCCGCTCATGCGCGAGCCCGGTGGTGGCGAGCGCATTCATGATGACGCCGACGAGATTGCCGCGGCGGAACTGGCTCGAGGAGACGTTGACGGCGATGCGGTAGTCGGTCGGCC
>JAEYTV010000588.1 GCA_023433855.1 Pseudomonadota bacterium
GAGATCGAGGCGATGGTGGCTTTCGAGGCTGCTCTTGCGAAAGCCGAGGCGGAATGCGGCGTCGTTCCGGGGGAGGCCGCAGCCCGGATCGAAAGTGTCTGCACCGCGTTCCGGCCGGACATGGGCGGGCTGAGACGCGGGACCGCTCGTGACGGCATCGTTGTCGCGGAGCTGGTGAAGCAGCTTCGCCAGGCCGTCGGCGGGGATGCAGCCGAATACGTCCACTTTGGCGCGACCAGCCAGGATGTCATCGATACGGCGCTGATGATCCGCCTCCGACGGGTCGCCGACATCTTCCTTGCGCGTCTTTCGGGCCTGGACGCCGCCTTCGCGGACCTCCACGGCAGGTTCGGCCATAGACCTTTGATGGGTTATACCCGCATGCAGGCCGCCATTCCGATCGTGGTCGGCGATCGCATCAATGCATGGCGCGAACCCCTGGCACGCCACCGCAAGAGGCTGGAGCTTTTTTCAACAAGCGGTCTTGTGCTGCAGTTCGGCGGCCCGGCAGGAACGCTCGACAAGCTCGGCGACAAGGCGGACGTCGTGCGGCAGGCCCTTGCCCGCGAGCTGTCGCTTTCCGACGTGCCGCAATGGCAAAGCCAGCGCGACCGTCTAGCGGAGCTCGCCGGTCTCCTCGCCCTGATCTCCGGCACCTTGGGCAAGCTTGGTCAGGATGTGGCTCTTCTCGCGCAGATGGGCGAGGAAATCGAACTGGCGGGTGGGGGCGGTTCGTCGGCCATGGCCCACAAACAGAATCCGGTCACTGCGGAAGTGCTGGTCTCGCTTGCCCGTTTCAACGCGGTGCAAAGTTCCGGCATGCAGCAGGCAATGGTCCATGAGCAGGAACGGTCCGGGGCTGCCTGGACGCTGGAATGGCTGGTCCTGCCGCCCCTGGTGATGGCGACCGGAGCCGCCTTGCGGCTCGGGGCGGAACTCCTTGGCAATATCCGTTCGCTCGGGAGACCCTGAACTTACCTCAACTCCCGGAAAGTTCGCCGTTTTCATGACCGCCCTGACCGATGGTTTCGCTTTACATCACCGCTCCCGATGCATACGCCAGACAGGATGTGGAGTCGTGTGCCCGGGACGCGCGGGCTTAAGGGAGGTCCCATGACGAAGTTCCTGATGTGGGCCATTGCGCTGGCCATGTGGTCCACCAGCGTCCATGCCGAGGTCGTGAGGATAGGCGTGATCGGCCCGTTCTCAGGCCCGTTCGCGCTGTTCGGAAAGAACTTCAAGGCTGGCATAGACGCCTGGCTGGCGGTGAACGGCAACAAGATTGGCGACCACGAAGTCGAGTTCGTCTATCGCGACGTGCCTCAGGCCGACCCCGCACGCGCCAAGTCGCTGGCCCAGGAGCTCATCGTGAGGGAACGAGTCCAGTACCTCTCCGGCTTCTATTTCACGCCTGATGCCATGGCCGCAACACCGTTGCTGAAACAGGGGGGCGTGCCGATGGTCGTGATGAATGCCGCAACCTCGGCAATCGTTACGGCGAGCCCCTACGTGGTGCGGACGTCCTTCACCATGTGGCAGAACACGACGCCTATCGCGAAGGTGGCAAGGGATCAGGGAGTGGCCAGCGTGATCACGCTGGTGTCGGACTACGGCCCCGGCCTCGATGCTGAAAGTGCCTTCCGGACCGCGTTTGAACAGGAGGGGGGCAGGGTCGTCGAAGCGATCCGCATGCCGCTTTCCACCAATGATTTCGCCCCGCTGATGCAGCGGGTCAAGGACTCTGGAGCGCAGGCGCTTTTCGCCTTTCTGCCGTCCGGACCGCCGACCCTTGCTTTCGTCAAGGCCTACAATGACAACGGCCTGAAGGCGGCGGGCGTCAGGTTCTTCGCAACCGGCGACCTCACCCCGGAATCGGACCTGCCGGCTCTCGGTGATGCGGCGTTGGGCCTCACCACGACCTATCACTACTCCGTCTCTCACGACTCGCCGGAAAACAAAACCTTCGTCGCGGCGGCAGAACGGGCGATCGGCAATCCAGAGGAACTCACCTTCCCCGCCGTGGGCGCTTACGACGGCATGTACGTCATTTCGAAGATGATAGAGGCGACCGACGGCAGGAAGGACGCGGAGACCGCCGTCGAGGCGGTCAAGGGCTTGAGCTGGATCAGCCCGCGCGGCCCCGTGAGCATCGATCCCGAAACCCGCCATATCACCCAGAACGTCTACCTGCGCGAAGTGGCCAGGGATCCATCCGGTAAATATTACAACAAGGAGATCCAGACCTTCGAAAAGCAGACCGACCCAGGCCTCCTGTCGGCGAAAAAATGAAGGTTTCCCCCGTCGCCCGCTGCATCTTGCCCTGACAAGCGCCCGATGCGCTGACGCGGTCGACTATTCCAGATCGCGAGCCGTTCCTTTGTGGCCGATGAGGGAGGCTGATCGTCGCAGGATCGTGCGAAACAGGTCGTTCCCGGATGCTTTCGACGACGGCAGGTCTCCGACCGGCAGTTCTGAAGGACCTTTCGCGATATCTGTAGAAATATAACGCTGGCCATGTTGCCGGAATCGAGATATTCGAGTGGATACTTCGTGCGGGTCCAGGGAGGGGTTTATGGACGCAAGCCGACGTCACTGGATCAGGGACGCCATCTTCGCGGCGACGGTCGTTCTCCTGACTGCGAGCGCGCTTCCGCATGCCGCTGTAGCGCAAGAACGCTTGACCGTATTCGCCGCGGCAAGCCTGAAAAACGCACTCGACAATCTAAACAAATCGTGGACGGGGGAGGTCGCGGTATCCTACGCGTCGAGTTCCGCGCTCGCCAAACAGATAGAAATGGGCGCTCCCGCGGACCTGTTCATATCAGCCGACCTGGACTGGATGGCATATCTCTCCGAGAGGAAATTGCTCAAGGATGATACCGCTGCAAACCTTCTCGGTAACCGGCTCGTGCTGGTCTCCGCCGAGGCGGATGCGCCAACAGTGGAGATAAAGCCCGGTTTTGGGCTCGCTCGTCTTCTCGGCGGCGGCAGGCTGGCCATGGGCGAGCCCAATTCCGTGCCCGCCGGCAAGTACGGGAAGGCGGCACTGGAAAACCTGGGGGTCTGGCCTTCAGTGGAACGAAGCGTCGCTGGGGCCGAAAGCGTGAGGGCGGCGCTTGCCCTTGTTTCCCGAGGGGAGGCGCCTTACGGAATTGTCTATCAGACGGATGCTGCGGCCGAACCAGGCGTCAAAGTGGTCGGAGTGTTTCCATCAGACACGCATCCGCCAATCATCTACCCGGTCGCCGTCCTTGCGAGATCTCGATCGCCGGCTGCCACGGCCTATCTCGAGTTCCTTACATCCCCGGAAGCGGTTCCCTACTTCGAGAAGGAAGGCTTTACCGTTCTGAAGTAAAGGGATTGGTCTGATGCCTGCACGACAGAACCGTTGACGATTGAGGTCTCTTTGGACTGGCTGACCCTGAGCGAGGAGGAATGGACCGCAGTGAGGCTGAGCCTCTGGGTTTCCGCCATTGCGATGATCGTCAGCCTGCCTTTCGGCATCCTCGTCGCATATATGCTGGCGCGCGGCAGATTCTGGGGCAAATGGGTCCTGAACGGCCTGGTGCACTTGCCGCTGATCCTGCCACCGGTCGTGACCGGCTTCATACTGCTGGTCCTTTTCGGACGCCGCGGACCCATTGGCGCCTTTCTCGAAGAGTATTTCGGGATCGTCTTCTCGTTCCGCTGGACGGGAGCGGCACTTGCGTGCGGCGTAATGGGCTTTCCCTTGATGGTCCGCTCCATCCGCTTGTCGATAGAGGCCGTTGATCGCAAGCTGGAGGACGCCGCCGGGACGCTCGGAGCCAGTCCCGCCTGGGTTTTCACAAGCGTGACATTGCCCCTGATGGCGCCCGGGATCATCGCGGGCATGATCCTGTCCTTCGCGAAGGCGATGGGCGAGTTTGGCGCAACGATCACGTTCGTTTCCAACATCCCGGGAGAAACCCAGACCCTGTCGGCTGCGATATACACCTTCACCCAGGTTCCAGGCGGAGACGCGGGCGCCATGCGGTTGACCTTGGTTGCAATAGCCATTTCCTTTGCAGCGCTGCTGGCGTCCGAGTTCATGGCGCAACTGGTTGGCCGGAAGGTTGACATGGAATGACGTTGTTCGTCGAAGCGAAGCAACGGCTGGGCGATTTCCTGCTGGATGCGGGGTTTACGTCCACAACCGGGGTGACGGCGCTTTTTGGGCCCTCCGGCTCCGGCAAGACCTCTCTGATACGAGTGGTCGCAGGGCTATCGCGCCCCGACGCCGGCCGCCTCATCCTCGACGGCGAAACACTCCTCGATACGCAGGATGGAGTTTTCGTCCCCAAGCACCGGCGGCGGTTTGGTTATGTGTTCCAGGAGGCACGACTCTTCCCACACCTGAACGTATGGCAGAACCTCAGCTATGGCCGATGGTTCGCACCACGGCATTTGCGTCATCAGAACTTCGACCGTGTGGTCGAGCTCCTCGGTCTCGGCGGATTGCTTCATCGGCGGCCAGCCCGGTTGTCCGGCGGGGAGAAGCAGCGAGTGGCCATCGGACGGGCTCTCCTGTCTTCGCCGAGATTGCTCCTCATGGACGAACCCCTGACGGGTCTCGATGACGATCGCAAGGCAGAAATCCTCCCTTATCTCGAACGTTTGCGGGACGAAAGCCGGGTACCGATCATCTATGTGAGCCACTCGGTCGCCGAAGTGAGCCGTCTTGCCGACCATGTCGTCATGATGCGCGATGGCCGGGTCCAGGCAGCCGGACGGCCCAAAGACGTCCTGGGGACATTTCCTTCTCTGTCCGACGAGAGAGGCGGTTCGGGTGTCGTGCTCTTCGGCATCGTCGAAACGGTCGATGAAGCGCATCAGCTGGCGACCGTTCGATTGTCGTCAGGCCATCTGATCCTGCCCACTGGTCACCTTCAGGTGGGACGTTCCGCGAGAATGCACATCCCGGAACGCGACGTCCTTGTGGCGACCAGGCGCCCCGAAGGCTTGAGCGCCCTCAACATCCTTGAAGGCCGGATCCTGGCATTGGAGCTGCCCGGGGACGGAACGATCAGAGTCCGGATCGAGTGTGGGGGAGATACCGTGCTCGCCCGCATAACAGCGCTTTCGGCCGAGCGCCTGAAGCTCGAACAGGACATGCCGGTCTTCGCAATCGTCAAGACGGTTGCCCTGGAGCAACAGTAGGGAACACCGCCCATCTCCTCTCGCTCTCTGAAGGGATCGGCGGCTGCGCAGAGACCGTCGAGGGTCGAGGCCCCGAACGTCATGCGTCGAAATCGCCTGTCACACAGGGGGGAACATGGGCTGTTCTTCCCTGACCGCTATCTGCCTCGGAGGCGATTGACCGGTTGGTACAATCGCAGATTATAGGCTGAGTCTTTTCAGCAGCTGCGCCCCTGCCAAGGTAAGTTCATGCCACCTCAAAGCCAAAAGAAGATGCGGGTCACTCTTCTAGACGTTGCAAGACATGCCAATGTCTCCCGCGCCACCGCGTCGCTCGTCATACGCAAGAGCCCTCTCGTCGGCGCCGAAACCCGCGCCCGGGTAGAGACTGCGATCCGCGATCTAGGCTATATCTACAACATGGGCGCCGCACGGCTCCGGGCCGAGCGCAGTCATACGGTCGGCGTAATCGTGCCGAACCTCACGAACCCGTTTTTTGCCGAGCTTCTATCAGGTATCGAAGGTGTCATCGACGCGGCCGGGATGGTCGTGATCGTGGCCAACAGCGGTGATGATGTGGAACGACAGGACGCCGTCGTGCAACGGCTGCGCGAACATGGCGTCGACGGAGTCATTCTCTGCCCGGCGGCCGGGACTAACCAAGACGTTCTCAAGCCTTCCGGGGGCTGGAGCCTGCCGGTGGTGCAAGTGCTGCGACACGCGTGGGACGAAAGAGACTATGCAGGGGTGGACTATGCAGGCGGAATGCGGCAGGCAGTCGGATATCTGACTACCTTGGGGCACCGCCGCATTGCCTTCGCCGTCCACGGGGCACCCCATTCGGCCTACCTCGAACGTGTCGATGGTTTCCGTAACGCTATGGCTCATGGCCGGGGCGAGCCCGGTTTGATCATCCGCGTGCCCCTCCAGACGTCCCAGATTCCGGCCTCTGCTCATCTGCTCTTCGACAACGGGGAAAAGCCGACGGCCGTCATATGCTTCAACGACGTCGTCGCACTCGGCCTCTCGGCGGGCCTTCATGATCTCGGTTACAGACTGGGTGAGAACTTCTCGCTCGTCGGCTTTGACGATGTTGCCGAAGCCGACGTCATCCGTCCCCGTCTGACGTCGGTCTCCACCGCGCCCGTGACCATTGGCGAGAACGCGGCGCAGCTTCTGATAGAGCGGCTCGCCCAGCCGCACCTGCCGCCTCGCCGGGTAGTGCAGTCCACTGAGCTGCGTATTCGTCAGTCCTGCGCACCGCTCAAGAACCCCGTCAGTTTTGCGCCCTGAACGCGGTTGACGACGGCGGCCAAAGCTTTTAGATCGATCTAAAGTAACAATCGCGCAGCCGAGCCGCGCTGTAGGTGACCATCGGGAGGTCCAAGGTTGTACAGTCTCAATTTTGAGCCGGTGCTCGCCGGAATGGACAAGCTGCTTTATGGCGCTTGGCTGACGATCCAGCTGTCGTGTTCCGCAATGGTCATCGGCCTTGTTGTTTCTGTCGCATGTGCTGCCGCGAAAACCTCGAATGTCGCGCCTTTGCGCTGGTTGATCGGTGCCTATGTCGAGATCATCCGCAACACTCCTTTCCTCGTTCAGATCTTCTTCATCTTCTTTGGCTTGCCGTCGCTCGGGCTGCGCTTGACCCCGAACGGAGCCGCACTGCTCGCGCTCGTGGTGAATTTCGGAGCCTATGGCACGGAGATCATCCGCGCCGGCATAGAGTCGATCCAGAAGGGGCAGGTAGAAGCCGGTACCGCGCTTGGGTTGTCCAGGCTGCAGATCTTCCGCTACATCATCATGAAGCCGGCGCTACGCACCGTCTATCCGTCGCTCACCAGCCAGTTCATCTACCTGATGCTGACCTCCAGTGTCGTGTCCGCCATTTCCGCAGATGATCTTGCCGCCGCGGGCAACGATCTGCAGTCGTCCACCTTCGCCAGTTTCGAAGTCTACATCGTCATCACGATCATGTATCTCGTCATGTCGGTCGGCTTTTCGACGATTTTCTCGGTGATCGAGAAGGCTGCCTTCAAGTATCCGTTGAGCCGGTAAGGGGAGATCGACCAATGCCTCTGATCAGGCCTTTTGGCATCAACGAATTCTGGATCATCGTGCTGGCGGCCCAATGGACCATCGCCCTGTCGGCGATCGCCTTCGCAGGTGGTGGCGTAGGTGGTTTGTTTATTGCGTTGGCCCGTGTGTCCGACGCCAAGCTGCCCCGGCTGCTCGCCGCCGGCTTTATCCGGCTCTTCCAAGGCACCCCGCTGTTGATGCAGCTGTTTCTGGTCTTCTTCGGGCTCAACATCATGGGCTTCGGGATCAATCCATGGTTCGCCGCAGCCATCGCCTTCACCCTTCACGCCAGCGCCTTTCTTGCGGAGATCTGGCGCGGCTGCATCGAGGCCGTGCCGCCGGGGCAACGGGAAGCGGCAACCGCTTTGGGCCTGCGCTACGTCGACCGCATGCGCTATGTCATACTCCCGCAGGCCTCCAAGATTGCAGTGGCGCCCACGGTCGGGTTTCTCGTGCAGCTCATCAAGGGGACGTCGCTTGCAGCAATCATCGGCTTTACGGAACTGACCCGCCAGGGCCAGATCATCAACAACGCCACCTTCAGCCCATTTCTGGTGTTCTCCACGGTGGCGGCGGTCTACTTTGTGCTGTGCTGGCCGCTATCTTTGCTCGCCGGCCGCATGGAAAAGAGATTCTCCCGGGCAACAACGCGCTGAGGAGACCCCTGCCGGAGGGAAGTTAACCCGGTATAATCGAAAGGTTAGGAACATGAACATCTCAAGACGTATGATGATGGCCGCGCTCGGTGCAGGCCTGATGATGGGCACAGCGGTTCTTCCGGCTGCCGCGCAGACAGTCGATAGCATCAAGTCGGCAGGTGTGCTGAAGGTTGGGATGCTGGTCGACTTTCCGCCCTTCGGCATCATGAATGCGTCAAACGAACCGGACGGTTATGACGCCGATGTCGCCAAGCTTCTGGCGAAAGAATGGGGCGTCGAGGTCCAGATCGTCCCCGTGACGGGGCCCAACCGCATACCTTATCTCAAGAGCAATCAGGTGGATTTGCTGGTTGCTTCGCTCGGTATCACCGAGGAGCGCGCCAAGAGCGTCGATTTTTCGCAGCCCTATGCGGGTATTTCTATCGGGGTGTTCGGCGCCAAGGATGCGGCGGTTTCGAAGCCCGAAGACCTTTCCGGCAAGACGATTGGGGTCGCCCGCGCCTCCACCCAGGACACCGGCGTGACCAAAGTTGCCCCGGCCGACGCCAAGATACAGCGCTTCGATGACGATGCGACTGCCGTTCAGGCGCTCCTGTCAGGCCAGGTGGATTTGATCGGTGTTTCGAACGTCGTCGCTGCGCAGATCGAAAAAGCTGCCCCGGGCCGTTTCGAGCAGAAGCTTCAGCTCAGCCAGCAGGTTCAGGGGATTGCCGTCCGCAAGGGATCGTCCGAGTTGCTGGAAGCGGTGAACGCCTTCGTCGAGAAGGCGAAGTCAAGCGGCGAACTCAACAAGATCCACGAGAAGTGGCTCGGCACGCCGCTGCCGGACTTCGTCGCGGACGACAAGAAGTAATAGTTGACAGAAAGGAGTTCCTCGCATGACTGAGGGAGACGCAAACGCATCGGCCGAGGCCAGGCGGGGAGCTTCCGATCTGGCTGTCAGGATGGAAGGCGTCAACAAGTGGTACGGCGAGTTCCACGCGCTCAAGAATATCGATCTTGCCGTAAGCCGCGGCGAACGGATCGTCATCTGCGGCCCGTCGGGCTCGGGCAAGTCGACGCTGATCCGTTGCATCAACCAGCTTGAAACCATCAAGTCCGGCAGGATTGTCGTCGACGGACACGACCTGGCGGCCGGGCGCAAGAATGTCGATATCGTCCGCCAGGAGACCGGCATGGTCTTCCAGCAGTTCAATCTCTTCCCGCATATGACGGTGCTGGAAAACTGCACGCTGGCACCGATCAAGGTGCGCGGCGTTGCCAAGGCCGAAGCGGAGCAGACAGCCCGCAAGTTCCTGGAGCGGGTGCGCATTCCCGAACAGGCGGGAAAGTACCCGGCCCAGCTTTCCGGCGGCCAGCAGCAGCGCGTGGCGATCGCCCGGGCGCTCTGCATGAACCCGAAGATCATGCTGTTCGATGAGCCGACCTCGGCGCTCGACCCGGAAATGGTCAAGGAAGTGCTGGACACGATGATCGACCTCGCCAGGGAAGGCATGACCATGCTATGCGTCACCCACGAAATGGGGTTTGCACGTCAGGTTGCCGACCGGGTGATCTTTATGGACCGCGGCGAGATCCTTGAAATGGGTACGCCGGACGAGTTCTTCGGGAATCCGAAGAACGAGCGCCTGAAGATCTTCCTTGGGCAAATTTCCTGATGGTCTCCCGAACGGATGGAATAAGAGACATGAAACCCGAGATCCTGCTTGTCGAACAGATGATGCCGTTCATCGAGGAGCGGCTCGATGCCGCCTACACCGTGCACCGCATGTATGATCCCGCCCAGAAGGCCACGATTGACGCGGCGCTGCCGAACATCCGGGCGGTTGCGACCGGCGGGGGCACCGGCCTTTCCAACGAGTGGATCGAGAAGATGCCGTCGCTCGGCGTCATTGCCATCAACGGTGTCGGTACCGACAAGGTGGACCTGAAGCTTGCCCGTTCGCGCAATATCGACGTGACCACAACGCCCGGCGTCCTGACCGACGACGTTGCCGATCTCGGCATCGCCTTGATGCTTGCCGTGTTGCGCCATATCGTGAAGGGCGACGCATTCGTGCGCGCCGGCAAGTGGGGCAAGGAAGGTTTTCCGCTGGGCAACAGCCCGAAGGGCAAACGCGTCGGCATTCTCGGCCTTGGGCAGATCGGCAAGGCGTTCGGCCGCCGTGCCGAGGCGTTCGGTGCCGACATTCGCTACTGGAACCGCTCTGCGGTGACAGACACCGGCTGGAAAGCTTGCGCATCGCCAGTGGCGCTTGCCGAAGACAGCGATATCCTGTGCGTCATCGTCGCGGCCAATGCGCAGACCCAGAACATCGTGAACGCAGATGTCCTGAAGGCGCTAGGCTCACAGGGAATCCTGATCAATATCGCCCGCGGAAGCGTCGTGGACGAGGACGCGCTTCTCGCGGCCCTGAACGATGGCACGATCGGGGCGGCCGGCCTTGATGTCTATCTCAACGAGCCGCACATCCGCGAGGACTTCTTTACCGCGCCAAACACGGTGTTGATGCCGCACCAGGGCAGCGGCACGATCGAAACCCGTGTCGCCATGGGCGAGCTGGTGCTTACCAATCTCGCCGCCTATTTCGCCGGCCAGAAGCCGCCGACCACCGTCAATTAAACGAGGGAAGACCTCATGATAGTTCGTCAGGCCCTGTTCGAGGGTACGATCAAGGCTGGCCGGCAAGAGGCGTTCAAGGCCTATGTGTCGGAAAAGCTGATGCCCATGTGGCTCGCCTTCCCGGGCATCAAGGAAGTGCGTGTGCTCTACAACATCGAGCGGGACGAAGGCGCGCCGTCGTTCCCCATGGTCCTGTCCACCATGTACGAGAGCCGTGAAGCACTTGCGCAAGCGTTGGAGTCGCCCGTGCGCTACGAAAGCCGCGAAGTGACCAAGGGCCTGCTCGAGATGTTCGATGGCCACATCCACCACCACGTCTTCGATCTCGCATAGACCTGACATCCCGTCCGCGCCCGGAGTGGTAGCGTTCCACAAGCGTCGATCCTCGTGTTTGGATCCCGCGGATGCCGGCTGAACCGCCGAATGCTGTTTTCAACTCGCTCGACGCGCAAAGAGGTCTGATCGGGTGGAAAATGGCTTTCCGTTGGGAACATCTTGGCTTACCAACAGGGGAGTGGCAGGCGACTTGATGGACGGGCCCCATGAAGATTACCAGACTGGAAACGGTGCGGCTCAAGAAGCGCCCGAACCTGCTATGGGTGCTTGTCCACACGGATGAGGGCATCACGGGCCTCGGAGAAACCTTCTTCGGAGCCGAAACGGTCGAAGCCCACATTCACGAATATATTGCTCCACGAGTGATCGGCCGCGATCCGTTGCAGATTGACGCGCTTGCTCAGGACCTCGTGGGTTATGTCGGCTTCCGATCCTCTGGCGCGGAGGTACGCGGCAACTCCGCCTTCGACATCGCACTCTGGGACATCTTCGGCAAGGCGACCGGGCAGCCGATCGCCCAGCTGCTTGGTGGCTTCACGCGTAAGGAGATCCGCACCTACAATACCTGTGCCGGTACCGAATACATCAAGAAGAATACGGGGCAGGCGACTGCCAACTACGGCTTGACGGGCGGGACGGCCTATGACGACCTGAACGGTTTCCTGCATCGCGCCGACGAGCTTGCCGAATCGCTTCTGGCGGATGGCGTCACGGCGATGAAAATCTGGCCGTTCGATGCAGCGGCGGAGAAGACCAGAGGCCAGTACATTTCCGCCGCGGACCTCAAATCTGCGCTAGAGCCGTTTGACAAGATCCGTGCCGCGGTCGGTGACCGGATCGACATCATGGTCGAATTCCATTCCATGTGGCAGCTGCTGCCGGCCATCCAGATCGCCAGAGAACTGGCGCCCTACAAGACCTTCTGGCACGAAGATCCCATCAAGATGGACAGTCTCGCGAGCCTGAAGCGCTATGCGGAGATCTCCGAGGCACCGATCTCTGCATCTGAGACGCTCGCCACCCGATGGGGGTTCCGGGACTATCTGGAAACGGGCGCCGCCGGGATCGTCATGCTGGACCTATCGTGGTGCGGCGGACTATCCGAAGCCCGCAAGATTGCGTCGATGGCGGAGGCCTGGCATTCGCCAGTGGCGCCGCATGATTGCACCGGCCCGGTGGTTCTCTGCGCCTCGACGCATCTGTCACTCAATGCTCCCAATGCCCTCGTCCAGGAAAGCGTCCGCGCATTCTACAAAACCTGGTACAGGGACCTCGTCACGGCGCTGCCCGAGGTGAGGAACGGGATGATCACCGTACCGCCGGGGCCGGGTCTCGGGATGGAGTTGAACCCGGAACTGGACCGCGCCTTCACCGTGAACCGGCGAACCTCTGACGCATCTGCTTTTTAAGGATAGAAACACATGGATAGGTCCTCTGCCGTCAAGCTCGGGGCGTCGAGCCTTGCTGGCCCGCTCATCATGCTGTTGGGCATGCTGATGTTCGCTCTCAATGACGCCATGGGGAAGTGGCTGGTCGCCAGCTATGGGCTTGGCCAGGTGATTCTGATCCGCAGCCTCGCAGCGCTGGTGATCCTCGTCCCGATGGTGTGGAGCGCGGGGTTGCGCAATCTCGTCGTCGTCGAGCGCCCGCTCATGCAGTTCGGCCGCGTTGTCTTCTCGACGGCAGAAGTCTTCTGTTTCTATTATGCGGTGATGTACCTGCCGCTGGCGGACGTCATGACCTACTGGCTTGCCGCGCCGATCTACGTCGCGGCCGCATCACCGCTCCTGCTCGGGGAGAAGGTCGGCTGGCGCCGCTGGACGGCCATTGCCGTCGGTTTCGTGGGCGTCGTGATCACCCTGGAGCCTTCCAGCGCGATGTTCACCATGCCGGCGATCATCTCGCTGGTGGGAAGCGCGGCCTTTGCCTTCATGCTGATCTCCGGCCGTTTCCTGCGTGGAACACCGGACAGCACGCTTGTCTTCTTCCAGGTCGCCGGGGCTGGGCTGGCGGGCCTTGTTTTTGCGCCGATCGACTGGTCTCCGGTCGCCTCCACGGGTGATCTCGCGCTGCTTGGGCTGCTGGGCATCGTTGCCATGGCGGCCCATATGCTGGTCAACAGGGCTCTTAAAATATCCGATGCCGCAACGGTGGCGCCACTGCAATATACCCTTCTGCTCTGGGCCGTCATCTTCGGTTGGATGTTCTTTGGTGATCTTCCACGTCTCGGCATGCTGTTCGGCGCCGTGCTGATTGTCGCCTCCGGCCTGTTCATCTTCATCCGGGAACAGAGGCTAAAGAAACGCGAGGCCGTGCTGGCGCCGGTCCCGGAATAAAACAGAAAGCCTGCGGTCCGTTCAAACCGCAGGCTTCGTTTCGGACCGTCGAGAAGGATCGCTTACTTGCCGCGGATCTGCTTCAGTTCCGTAAGGATGCTGTCGACCACATCGGCGCCGATATCGCCCTTGTGCTTTTCGTAGACCACCATCGACTTCTCGCGGATGCGCTCCTGCTCTTCCGGTGCAAGGGAATTGACCTCGAGGCCGGCTGCCTTGATCTTCTCCAGCGACTCCTTGTTGAGCTGCTGGATGACCTTGCGCTCTTCATCACGGCCGACGACGGCGCATTCGCGCAAGGCGGCCTGTTCTTCAGGGGTATAGGTGTCAAAGATCGCCTTGGAGAACAGGAACAGGAAGGGCGTGTAAGCGTGGTTGGTCTCGGTCACGTACTTCTGGACCTCGAAGAATTTCGAGGTATCGATCGTCACATAGGGGTTCTCCTGTGCGTCGATCGCCTTCGTTTCAAGCGCGGAGAAGACCTCGCCGAATGCCATCGGCGTGGCATTGGCGCCAAGGTTCTGGAAGGTGTCGAGGAAGATGTTGTTCTGCATGACGCGGACCTTCATGCCCTGCAGGTCTTCCCATTTGTTCACGGGACGGACCGAGTTTGAAAGGTTGCGGAACCCGTTTTCCCAATAGGCGAGATTGACGAGGCCGGCAGCATCGAGCTTTTCGTTCATCATGTCGCCGAACTTGCCGTCGAGCACCTTGTAGGCTTCGTCAGCAGTGGCAAACAGGAAGGGCAGATCGAAAACGCCGAGCGCGGGAACGATGCCGACCAGCGGGGACGAGGACGTCACCACGGCTTCCTGTACGCCCGAGCGCAGAGCTTGGGTCGCCTGGAGGTCACCGCCGAGCGCACCGCCCCAGAACGCGGTGAGCTTGAGCTTGCCGCCGGACTTCTCGTCGAGGCAGGCCTGCATGGCCTTGATGCCGTTGCCGACCGGATGATCGGCGTTGATGCCGTTCGAAACGCGGATATTCCGATCGTTGAACTGCGCGAACGCAGGAACTGCGGTCGACAGCGCCAGCGCGATCGATGTGGTAGCTAGAAGCAGCTTCTTCATGTTGTCCTCCCTTGGACGGTTGATGGAAAGTATTGCCTCAACGAAGCCAGCGCGCTGGCACGATGACGATA
>JAEYTV010000009.1 GCA_023433855.1 Pseudomonadota bacterium
TCTTGGTTATGTGCATGCCGCCGCCGCCGAAATTGCTGCAGCCATGAAAGGGTTCACGGTGGTGGTCACCAAGTCCACCGTTCCCGTCGGCACCGGCGACGAAGTGGAGCGCATCATCCGCGAAAGCAATCCGGACGCGGATTTTGCGGTTGTCTCCAATCCGGAGTTCCTGCGCGAGGGCGCTGCGATCGACGACTTCAAGCGTCCCGACCGGATCGTCGTCGGGCTGTCGGACGAGCGGGCTCGCTCGGTGATGACGGAGGTCTATCGGCCCCTCTACCTCAACCGGTCGCCGATTCTCTTCACCAGCCGCCGCACATCCGAACTCATCAAGTATGCGGCGAATGCGTTCCTCGCGATGAAGATCACCTTCATAAACGAGATGGCCGATCTTTGCGAACGGGTCGGGGCGGACATCCAGGACGTGTCACGCGGTATCGGTCTCGACGGTCGTATCGGGTCGAAGTTCCTGCACGCAGGTCCAGGTTACGGGGGCTCATGCTTCCCCAAGGACACGCTTGCCCTCGCCAAGACGGCACAGGACTACGACAGCCCCGTTCGCCTGATCGAAACGACGATCGCCGTCAACGACAATCGCAAGCGTGCCATGGGCCGCAAGGTGATCGCCGCCGCGGGCGGGGACGTGCGTGGCAAGAAGATCGCCGTCCTCGGCCTGACCTTCAAACCCAATACCGACGACATGCGCGACAGTCCGGCCATCGCCATCGTCCAGACCCTCAAGGATGCGGGCGCCGTGGTCTCGGGCTTCGACCCGGAGGGCATGGAAAATGCAAAGCAGATGATGGAAATCGAGTTCGCCAGTGGTCCCTACAAGGCCGCGGAAGGAGCCGATGTCGCTGTGCTGGTGACGGAATGGAACGAGTTCCGCGCGCTTGATCTCGAGCGCCTGAAGTCCGTCATGAAGAGCCCGGTGCTCGTCGACCTGCGCAACGTCTACCGCCGTCCGGAGGTGGAAGCACACGGCTTTACCTACACGGCTGTCGGCAAGCAGAGCTGAGGCCTCAGAGACGCCCCGCGACACGCCGCGAAGCTCGCCTTCGCGGCGTGTCGCGTTTAAGAGCGCGGCTTCTCCATGCATCTCAATCGCCTGCGGTGGCGGAAAAAGGATCGCTGTCGGCGCGATTGAAACAGCGTCGGAGACTGACGCTGCAAAACTGTGGCAGGGAGCGATCAATCTCTCCTCTTGATAATACATATAAAGAGGGAACTGCCACATGAACAAGCTACTCGCCTCGACCTGCCTTGCGCTCGGCCTACTGGGAACTGGCGGGACCGCCAGTGCCGCAGAGTGCGGAGACGTCACGATCGCCAGCATGAACTGGCAAAGCGCGGAGGTCCTTGCAAGCCTGGACAAACTCATTCTCACTGAAGGTTACGGCTGCAACGCCGAAATCATCGTCGGCGACACCGTCCCGACGATCACATCGATGGTCGAGAAAGGCGATCCCGATATCGCGCCCGAGGGTTGGGTCGACCTGCTTCCGGAAGTGGTGAACCGCGGCATTTCCGAAGGCAAGCTTGTGGGTGCGGCTGTGGCGCTGTCCGATGGAGCTGTTCAGGGCTGGTGGATCCCCAAATACGTGGCCGACGCGCATCCGGACATAAAGACCATCCAGGACGCCCTCAAGCACCCCGAATTATTCCCGGATCCGGAAGACAAGAGCAAGGGTGCGGTTCACAACGGACCCCAGGGATGGGGTGGAACCGTTGCGACGACGCAGTTCTACAAAGCCTATGACGCCGAAAAGGCAGGCTTCACGCTTGTGGACACCGGATCTGCGGCCGGGCTCGACGGGTCGATCGCAAAGGCCTACGAGCGAAAGGAAGGCTGGGTCGGGTATTACTGGGCTCCGACCGCGCTGCTCGGCAAATACGAAATGGTCAAGCTAGGCCACGGAGTTGCTGCCGACATGGCAGAATGGAAACGCTGCAATACGGTCGCCGAATGCCCTGATCCGAAGCCGAACGACTGGCCGAAAGACAAGGTGCAAACGCTGGTCACCAAATCGTTTGCCGACCGGGCGGGCCCGGACGTCATGAACTACCTCAACAAGCGGTCGTGGAGCAACGACACGGTCAACGGACTGATGGCCTGGATGACCGACAACCAGGCGACCGGCGAAGATGGCGCCAAGCACTTCCTGGAAGAGAATGAAGACCTGTGGACCACGTGGGTCACACCGGAAGCGGCAGAAAAGATCAAATCCGCCCTCTAAACAGACAAGCCACCGCATGCGTGAGCTGCGGTGGCTCATTCTTGGGACCGGAGGCGCACATGGAGTGGCTCATAAAATTCCCGCATATGCCGGATGGCAATCTGCGGGATCTGAAAAAAGCGATCGACGACGGGTTTCGTACGTTTACGCGCGCCTATGGGGACGCGATCGAATCATTCTTCGATCCCCTGCAGTTCTTTCTCATCCATGCGGAGCGGATCATGGTCAGGACACCATGGCCGATCGTGATCCTCGTCATCGCCTTGATCGCCTGGCTCGCCAGCCGCAACCGGAAGATCGTCACCGGTTGCATAGCGACCCTGCTCCTGATCGGCTATTTCGACATGTGGGAAGACACGATGAAGACCATGTCGATGATCTTCGTCTGCACCGTACTTTCCATCATCATCGGCCTGCCGATCGGCATTGCCATGTCGCGGTCGGAGCGATTGCAGAACATAGTCAATCCCGTTCTGGACGTGATGCAGACGATGCCAAGCTTCGTCTATCTTATCCCGGTCGTCATGTTGCTCGGAATCGGCAAGGTCCCCGGCCTGATCGCGGTCGTCATATACGCCATTCCTCCGATGATCCGCCTGACCAATCTCGGCATCCGGCTGGTCGACCGGGAGGTCCTGGAGGCGGCGGATGCGTTCGGCTCCTCAAGCTGGCAAAGACTGCGCGACGTGCAGATGCCTCTCGCACTGCCGACGATCATGGCGGGCATCAACCAGACCATCATGATGGCACTGGCCATGGTCGTCATCGCCTCGATGATCGGGGTACAGGGTCTGGGGCAACCAGTGCTCAAAGCCATCGCCAACCAGTACTTCACGCTCGGCATCTTCAACGGAATGGCGATCGTCGGGATCGCGATCGTGTTCGACCGCATCAGCCAGGCTTATGGACGACGCCTCCAGCGTCACATGGAAATGGCCCACGGATAGGAGGACAGGGTCTGTGAGGAAGATGATGGTGCCCCCGGCAGGGTTCGAACCCGCGACCCCCTGATTACAAATCAGGTGCTCTACCAACTGAGCTACAAGGGCACTTTCATCAGGGGAGTTAGCAGATTCTCCCTCGCTGTAAAGCGAAAACAGACGCATGGGCGCCAGGCAGGCTCATTCTGATGC
>JAEYTV010000172.1 GCA_023433855.1 Pseudomonadota bacterium
ACACACCCTCCCCGGGGGCGGGCTGGCACACCCCGCCGCGGCGGCCGGGTTTGCGGATCAGGCGCATTTCACGCGTCACTTCAAGAGAGCCTTCGGCCTGACGCCCGGCCGCTGGCAGGGGCTGAACGCGGGCATCTGAGCGGCTATCCGTCGTATCGCTTGATGATCAAGCCTTCATGGAAGCTTCAAAATACCATCACCTTGC
This sequence comes from Pseudomonadota bacterium, assembly GCA_023433855.1. Taxonomy (GTDB): domain Bacteria; phylum Pseudomonadota; class Alphaproteobacteria; order Rhizobiales; family Rhizobiaceae; genus Neorhizobium. The sequence goes on from JAEYTV010000172.1 coordinate 206, forward strand.
CGTCATGGAAGCACCGTACGCGTTGCCGTGCCCGACAAGACAACAAAAGGTGATCTCATGACGCGAACCCTCCTAGCCTCCGTGACTCTGGCCGTTCTGTTCGGCGGCTCCGTATCTGCGGAGGAAAGAGTATTTCCGGCCAGGCTCGCCGGCCAGTCGATCCTTCCAGCCAACACGGTTGCTCCGGCACCGAAGACGCTCCCGACTTCCTCAAGACGTCCGGCAAGTTCACGACGCCGGACAGCAAGCGGACCGAGACGCTCGGCACCCTGCCCGGCAAGGACGGCGCTCGCGTCACCGACGTCAAGCTGCCGCTCGCCGGACAACCGGTCCAGGGTTTTTCCGGCATCAAGACCATGACCGACGGTACGTTCTGGACGCTCTCCGACAACGGTTTCGGCAGCAAGACCAACTCCTCCGACGCCATGCTCTTCCTGCATCAGATGAAGTTCGACTGGGCTGCAGGCAAAGCTGAGGTCGTCAGGAACGTGTTCCTGTCTGATCCGAACCGGATCGCCCCCTTTCCCATCATCATGGAAGGCACGGACACGCGGTATCTCACCGGCGCCGACTTCGACATCGAATCCATCCAGCCGGTTGCCGACGGCTTCTGGCTTGGGGAGGAGTTTGGCCCCTACCTGATCAAGGTGGATCTCGAAGGCCGGCTGACGGATGTCATCGCAACGACGGTGGACGGCAAGGCGGTCACCTCGCCGGATAATCCGACGATCACCATGCCTGCCAATCCGACCGCCAAGATGCCAGTTTTCAATCTGAAACGTTCCGGCGGCTACGAGGGCATGGCCATCTCCAGGGACGGTTCCAAGCTCTACGGCATGCTTGAAGGCCCGCTCTATCTCCAAGACGGTTCGGTCGAAAAGGTCGACGGGCAGAATGCGCTGCGGGTCATCGAATTCGACATCGCCTCCAAGACCTGGACCGGCCGTTCCTGGCTTTACCCTCTATCCGCTGGCGGCGAGGCGATCGGGGACTTCAACATGATCGACGACACCACCGCACTCGTCATCGAGCGCGACAACGGCGCCGGCACTGCGGACCTGGCCTGCCCGGACCCCGCAAAGCCCGAGCCGACCTGTTTCAACACGCCTGCCAAGCACAAGCGCGTCTACAAGATCGAGATGACGGACGAGAATGCCGGCAAGGCAGTGCGCAAGATCGGTTACATCGACCTCATGAAGATCGAGGATCCAGCCGAGAAGAAGAAGGCGGGCAACGTCGAGGGTCTCTATGACATGCCCTTCGTCACGATCGAGAATGTCGACGTGGTTGATGCCACGCACATCATCATCGGCAACGACAACAACCTGCCCTTCTCAGCCGGTCGTGCGGTCGACAAGGCCGACAACACGGAATTCAGCCTGCTCGAAGTCACGGAATTCCTGGCGGCGAAATAGCTGGCGGTCAAAAACGAAAGAGCGTCCGGCCCCGGACGCTCTTTTATGCAGGTTGCGGGAACAGCTTCAGTTCTGGGAGGAAGCCCGGCGCCCGACGAGCTTCAGGCTCCGGTCCGGCTGAATCAGATAGGTCTCGCGGTATTCGGTACCGTTGTAGCTGAACTGGTGCGTCACCGTACTGCCCACCGGTGCCTTCTGGAGTTTGCCTGCGGGCTGACCGCCGAAAGTGATGCTGCCCGGGATCGGCTCAAGCGCGGAAGCCGGAGAGACCCCGATCAGCGTGGCAAAAGCCATGGCTACCAATAGCCTGTTCATGGTCATTATCCTTTTATCCTCTGTCTTGCATGTTGGACGCGCGGAGCGTCTTGGGATCGCTCCGGCATGCACGCACTTCGGAATGAGGCAGCAGATTTACAATGTGAGGCTTCCCGGCTTCTCTATCCGACGCAACCGAACAATAGCCGTGGCGTTGCGGTTGCAGGCTCTTCGCGGGAATGCCTACGGGTCAGGCAAACATCCTGCCGTTCAAAGCGTCCCGCCAGCGGGCGCAACGGGCTCCACACCCACATCTATTGAAAGGGAGACTGCTATTCGAAGCGGAACGCCAGGCGCTTGCCGGTGAGCCTTGCCAGTTGCTGAAGGCGGCCATCCAGCCTCTCACCTGCAAAATCGCGATACTGGGGGGGCACGACGAATTCGAGGTCCAGATCCGGATCCACAGATGGGCGGAACGTCAGATGGTGGACCACACCTGGCATGGAGGCCGAGAAGAGATAGACAACGCGCAGGAGTCCACCGAGCAGCTTGGCAAGGTCCAGCAACCTCGGCGTGGCGATAGCCGCAAGCGCCCCGGTGGCGCCGTCGTCACGGAGACCCTCGAACCGGTAATAGTTGGCGAGCGCCAAGTAGGCTCGCCCCGCATGAGTGATGCCGACGAAGGAGGAATGAGCGATCACGTTGAGCGCCTGAAGTCCGCGATAATCCGGGTGGGCGCGCCAGCTGATGTCGGCAAGAAGGCATGCGGCCCGGCGATAACGGCCCTCCTCTTCCGTCTCGTCGATACCGAATGCGGGCACCATCCGGCCCGTCCAGTCCGCAAGCTCGCGCGCGTGTTCGGGCGAACGGGCACGCAGGATGGCGAGTTGGTCGGCCGCCACCAGCAGCGGATCGCTCGCCTGCTCTTCATCAGGCAGCAGCGAGTACAGATATCCCTCACGCACGCCCTGCGCCGAGAAGCTGATTCTGGCCGGTTTCATGACATGGAGCACTTCCTGCATCGCAAGCGCACCGAACGGCAGGAGCGCGCGACGGCTTTTGGAGACGGCCTGCCAGGCGGGATCCTTGCTGTCTTTGGCAGCCACAATATCCTTCAGAAACCGCTGCATCTCGTCGAGCGGTAATTCGTAACCCTGCATCATGTGCAGCGGATATTTGGTGATCTCCATGTGCAGCTTGGCGATGTTACGCCACGTGCCGCCCACGGCATAGAAGGTCCGTCCCGCCCCCTGCTTCAGGAAGCTCGCCATATTCAGCTGCTTGCGGGCAAAGCTCCGCGCTTTCGACAAGGAGTTGCCGGATGATTCCGAAAGCCTCAGCCCCCCGAGAGGCAAGGTGACACCCCGTCCGAACTGATGGCCCCTGATGTCGATCAGTTCCAGCGAACCGCCGCCAAGGTCACCGGCGATGCCATCGGGATCATGAAATCCGCTGATGATGCCCAGGGCGGAATACCGCGCCTCTTCCTCGCCCGACAGGACCTGTACCGGTTGGCCAAGGATGCTCTCTGCCTCGCAGATGAACTCCGGCCCGTTGGACGCTTCCCTGGCAGCAGCGGTGGCGAGCACGTAGATCTCTGCGGACCGTGCCTGGATGGAGAGTGCCTTGAACCGCCGCAGGGCCGCCAATGCGCGGCGGACGGCATCCTCGTCCATCCGCCCCGTCGAGCCCAGCCCCTTGCCGAGCCCGCAAAGCACCTTCTCGTTGAATAGGATCGGGGACGCCCGCGACAGGCCCTCATAGATGACGACGCGGACGGAGTTGGAGCCAATATCGATGACGGAGACAGGGGCCGTGCCGGGAAGGCGCCCCTGGGCTTCAGATCGTACCATACTGCCTATTTCTTGCGTCCCGACATCACGCCGGCAATGAGTTTCGGAGCACTTGACTTCAGAGCCTCCCCACGTCCCGAAAGACTGGGATTGGTCATGAAATAATGCTGGGCGTTAAAAGGTTCCTCGCCTTTACGAACTTGCATCCGCCGCGACGTGCCATCAGGCAATATCTCGTAGCTCTGCTGATTGTCAATCAGGTTGCCCAGCATGATCTGAGACAGCACCTGTTCGTGCACCGTGGGGTTCAGCAGAGGCACCAGAGTCTCGACGCGCCGCTCGAGAGTGCGCGGCATCATGTCGGCGGAACCGATGTAGACGAGCGCCTTGTCGGAGGGCAGGCCGTAGCCGTTGCCGAAACAGAAGATCCGGCTGTGCTCCAGGAAGCGCCCGACGATCGACTTGACGCTAATGTTGTCTGAACGCCCCGGGACCTGCGGGCGCAGGCAGCAGATGCCGCGCACGACCAGGTCGACCTCGACGCCCGCAAGGCTTGCCCGATAGAGCGCATCGATGATCTCCGGGTCGACCAGCGAATTCATCTTCTTCCAGATCGCCGCAGGTTTGCCTTCGCGTGCGTGGCAAATCTCTTCTTCGATATGGCGAAGGATGCGGGGACGAAGTGTATAGGGCGACACGGCCAACTTCATACTTTCCTCCGGCTCGCCGTAGCCGGTGATGAAGTTGAAGACATTCGCCATGTCATGGGCGATCTTGGGATTGCATGTGAAGAAGGAAAGGTCCGTGTAGATCTTGGCCGTCACCGGGTGGTAATTGCCCGTACCAAGATGACAGTAGGTCCGGATCTTACCGTCCTCGCGTCGAACCACCATCGACATCTTGGCGTGCGTCTTCAACTCGATGAATCCGAAGACCACTTGCACGCCGGCGCGTTCAAGATCGCGGGCCCAGCGAATGTTGGCCTCCTCGTCGAAACGCGCCTTCAGTTCAACAAGGGCCGTCACCGACTTGCCGGCCTCGGCCGCATCGATCAGGGCCCGGACGATCGGGCTGTCATTGGAGGTTCGATAGAGCGTCTGCTTGATGGCAAGCACGTCCGGATCGCGCGCCGCCTGCAGAAGAAACTGAACAACCACGTCGAAGGACTCGTAAGGATGGTGAACCACCATGTCCTTCTCGCGAATGGCTGCAAGGCAGTCGCCGGCATGTTCGCGCACTCGTTCGGGGAAGCGGGCGTTGTAGGGCTCGAAACGGAGATCGTCACGCGGGGCCTTCGCGATCTCCGAAAGCGTATTGAGCGCCAGAAGGCCCGG
>JAEYTV010000202.1 GCA_023433855.1 Pseudomonadota bacterium
GCCATTCGTTCGGCATACCAGGCTAGCATGCCCAGGTGATTTGCGTTGCTGATAGCGCCGACCGCTATGCCAATCTCCCGCGCCTTCACCGCCAGCGCATCGAGAGCCCGACTGGCGATCACCGGACCGAGACCGCTCTTGCCGTCGACGTCGAGGAATGCAAGCTCACGCCACGTGTGGCATCCGACTGCCGAAGGATCGATCACTCCGTTCGAGATTCGCGTCACGATGCGCTCCAGTCGCAGCAGTCCATGAGACGGCACTCCGCGCAACTCCGCCTCTAAAAGGAGGTCGCACTGGAGGCTGGCATGTTCGTTCGGCACCCCGAGACGTTCGAGCGCCCGCTGAGAGTATTCCCTCAAGGTTGCGACATCAACAAGCACCATCGCCGCAATTCTCCGAACTGCTTGAACAGGTTTGCTTCCAGTCGGGATCGCGCACGCCATGACAATCCAGACTGTCTTTCCTCTCGACCTGCGAGTTCCGGCTCACGTGACGCCACCATCCGCAATGATGGTCCGTCCGGTGATCCAGCCAGCTTCGGGCGAAGCCAGGAAGCTCACGATGCCAGCAATGTCGTCAGGCTGGCCAATGCGGGCGAGAGGCGTCGCCGCCAGGATCTGGTCCCCCCGTTCGGCCAGTATCTTCGTGGTCATGTCGGTTTCGATGACGCCCGGTGCGACAGCGTTCACCGTAATCCCCTTCGGGCCAAGTTCCTTGCTGAGTGCATGGGTAAGCGTCACGACCGCGGCCTTGGATGCGGAATACAGCGAACTCGTCGGGATCGGCCTGAACGCGAGCGCAGACGCCAAATTGATGATGCGTCCCCCGTCGCTCCCGAAATGTGGCAGTGCTTCCTGGATCATGAGGATCGTCCCCATGACATTGGTGTCGAGCATGCTTCTTATGAATGCCTGATCCATCTGGCCAAGTGGCCGGTATGGTCCGATTGCGGCACAGTTGACGAGAACGTCGATCCGCCCGAAGCGCTCTACCGCTGCCGCGACGAGGGCCTTGATGTCCTGCGGACTGGCAACGTCCGCCTGCACCGCCACGCATTGGGCGCCCATATCGGAGAATTCGCCGACAAGCTTTGCCGCAGCCTCCTCCCCGGAGCGGTAGCCGATGACCACCCGGCTTCGCTCACGGGCAAACCGGCGGCAGATGGCTGCGCCGATGCCGCGCGAGCCTCCTGTCACGACCACCACCTTGCCTTCCGGTCCTGCATTCATATGTCAGAGCCCGCCTCGTCCGGCATCGGATAGTCGTCCGCATTCAGCACCCAACCCGGCTTTTGCGAGAAGTCCAGTCGGGGCGGAGAGAATATATCGACGAGCTGGTTGAGACGGCTGTCCATGCCACGCGACGTGTGTATGGCCGGTGGAGGAATAACCGTGATCGACGGTGAGCCGCAAACCTCGTGTTCATCGGCCCGCCATGCCTGGAGGTCCGGCGTCCAGGGCCAGCGGATATGATGTGTATAGGTTCCGAAGAGCGCCAGGGAGCACTGCTCGAAATCGTCGTGATAATGGGGCGACAGCTTGGTGGTATCGCGAGGACCGTTCTCCTCTGGCAGGACATTGACCATGAATGTGGTGCAGCGCCAGATACGGCCGAAGCGTCCGGGCTGATCTGGCACGTCGAGCGAGTAGCTGCGAACCTGGTGACCTCCGCGTGGCTCAGGCCATGGTTCGAACGGGGGGATGTTCGGATGAGGCATCGCATACGAGCCGGCATTGGAGCAGGCATCGGCCAGATCCCGCGAGCGGGTGGTAAACATGCGCACCAGGCGGCCACCTTCCGGCATGGTCACCGTGCTGTCGCCGGGCGGTACGAAGACCAGCGAGTATCCCGCAACACTATGCATGTCGCCACCCCAGGTGACGGTTGCCGGTGACCGGGCATCCGGCAGGAGGACGACATATTCGTCAACCTGAGTTCGACGGGAAAACGTGGCTCCCGGCGTTGCTTCGGTGTAGGCGATGACGAAGTTCTGCCCTCGACCCAGCCAGGTCTTTCCGCTGGCATCATTCTGTTGCGGTTCGAGTTCCGCAAACTTCAGATACTCGGCGCCGGCGAAGACACTCGCGGTTGGACCCGCCTTGGCCGATGCAAGGGACGCCCGAGGATCGGTGCTGTTATACATGAGCTATCTTCCTTGTGTAAGTTAGCGCCTTCAATGCGCCCGTGCCTTCGAGCCGAAGCCCGCGAACAATCCGTTCGGAAACAGCAGGAGGACCACCAGCAGCACCGAGAGCGCTGCCACATTCTTGAAACCAGCACCCAGCATGACGATCGCTAGCGCCTGAAGGACGCCGAGAAGCAAGCCGCCGGCAAGCGCTCCGCCTGCGCGCCCGAAACCGCCTATGATGGCCGCAATGAAGCCGTTCACGCCAAAAGGTGTCCCGACATTGTAGGCGGTGTATTGGGTCGGGGTGACCAGGATGCCGGCAATGGCGCCGAGTGCCGCACTCAGTGCGAAGGCAACGAGCATCATCCGCGAGACAGGAATGCCGAGAAGCTGGGCCGCTTCGCGGTTCTGGGAGCAGGCGCGCAAGGCCCGTCCTGTCCGTGTCCGCGTGAAGAAAAGCCACAGGAACAGCACCAGGAGCGCGCCGCAACCGAGGATCCAGAACAATTGGTAACCGATCGCCACGTCGCCGATCTTCAGCGGCCCGCCCGTGGTGAACTCCTGATAGGTGCGCGGACGATCGCCGAAGGTGAGCAAGGTGATCCGCTCGATCATGATCTGCGCCGCGAGCGTTGCAAGAATGATCGCGAAAAGAGTGGCGCCCCGGTGCATCATGGGGCGTACAATGGCCAGTTCCATGATCATGCCGCAGGCTGCAACGATCGGAATCGTCAACCCAATGGCGACGACCAGAGGGACGCCGAGCTCGGTCAGGATGACCTGGCAAACCATGCCGCCCAGCATCACGAAGACACCCTGGGCGAAATTCACAATGCCGCTGGCGTTGTAGATGACACAGAAGCCTATGCCGACCAGCCCGTAGATCAATCCAACTCCGACCCCATTGACGATGCTTTGCAGGAATTCGACGGCACTAGGCATCAACAGTCTCCGTTCCACCAAGGTAGGCCGCGATCACGTCAGGATGCGCCCTGATCTCGTCTGGCGTGCCCTCAGCGATCTTCTTGCCGAAATCCAGGACGACGATGCGCTGGGCGATCTTCATGACCAGGCTCATGTCATGCTCTATGAGGATCACCGTCGTGCCGCCCCGATGAATGCGGGAGATGACGTCGGCGAGCGCATCCGTCTCCTGCGTGTTGAGGCCTGCGGCCGGCTCATCAAGCAGTAGCAGTCGTGGACGCGCGGCCAGAGCACGGGCGATCTCGAGCAGCCGCTGCCGCCCGTAGGACAACTTGTCCGCCTGCAGATCCGCCTGATTGTCCAGCCCGACGAACCGGAGCAGCTCAAGTGCGCCCATCGTGACGCTCTGTTCCTGCTCCCGTATCCATTGCGGTCGGAACAGTGCGGAGAAAACGCCGCCGCGGGTTACCCTGTGACTGCCGATCTCTACGTTTTCCGCCACGGTCAGGTGTTTGAAAAGCTGAACGAGCTGGTAGGTCCGAACCAGTCCTGAAGAAGCTACATTATGCGCCGCCGCGCCCGTGATGTCCTTCCCGTCGAAGTGGATCGAACCGGAGGTCGGGGCAAAGAAGCCGGAGATGACGTTGAACAACGTGGTCTTGCCGGCGCCGTTGGGGCCGATCACCGCCAGCAGTTCACCTTCCTCGACATCGAAGGAAATCGATTGGTTGGCGAACAGGCCGCCGAACCGCATGGTTTCGTCGCGTACGGAAAGCAGCGCCATGGTCTAGGCTCCTTCCGGTACGCGGTTTCGAACCTGCTTGAACAGGCTCGAGAGACCGGCAAGGCCGCGTGGTGCAAAGATCAGGATGAAAATCAGGATCGCCGTATAGCCGATGTCCTGCATTTCCTTCAGGCCGCGCAGTACCTCGGGAAGACCCGAGACGATGACCGCGCCGATGGCCGGGCCCCACATGGTTCCGATGCCGCCGAGGTAGAGCATTGCGAAGCTCTGCACCACCATCGTCACTCCGAACACCTCCGGGCTGATAAACCCGACAAAATGCGCAAAAAGCGAGCCTGCCGCAGAGGCGTAAAGTGCAGCAATAACGAAGGCAATGAGCTTGTAGCGAGCGATGTCCACGCCGAGAGCGAGCGCCGCCTGCTCGCTGCCGGCAATGGACGCCAGGGCACGGCCGAAACGTGATTGGCGCAGACGGGCTGCGATCCCGACCCCGACAAGCGCCAGCAGTGCCAGGACAAGCAATTGCTCCTTGACGGTGACGAGTTCGAAGCCGGAGATGCCCAACGGTGGGATGCCGGAATACCCCATGTAACCCTGCGTCAGGCTCGTCCACTCGATGGTGATCTCGTAGACGATCAGACCCAGCGCAAACGTCGCCATGGCGAGATAGTGCCCGCGCAGGCGCAGGGTCGGATAACCGACGATCACTGCGGCCAGACCAGAAAGCGCCATGGTTACGACAAGGGCAAAAAGGGGTTCCCAGCCGTAGTCGGCACAAAGGATTGCGCTTCCGTAACCACCGATTGCAGCAAAGGCGCTCTGCCCGAAGGACGCCTGGCCGGTATAGCCCATGAAGAAGTTGAGGCCGGTGCAGAAAATCGTGTAGATGAAGGCGAAGCCAAGCACCGTGACCACATAGTCACTCGACACAAGCCCGAGGACTGCAAGGCCCAGCAACGCAGCCACGGGCAATATCGCCTGCCAGCGGATTGCGCTGGATTCAATGGAAATAGTAGCGTGCGAGGTCATGATGCGATTTGATCTCGTCTGTCTGGAGTTCTGCGACAATTCTGCCAAGCGAGATGACGTAAACGCGCTTGGCAAGCTTCAGCGCAAGAGGCGCCTTCTGCTCGACGAGCAGAATGCCGATGCCACGGCGGTTCAATTCGCTGAGCGTACTGAGGATCTCGAACGAAACGCGGGGAGCAAGCCCCAGCGAGGGCTCGTCGAGCATGAGGAGCTTCGGCCCCGCCATAAGCGCGCGGCCAATGGCCAGCATCTGTTGCTCGCCGCCCGAGAGGGAGCCGGCAAGCTGACCGAAACGCTCCCGGAGGCGGGGGAAAAGCTCGAACACCGTCTCCATCTGGCTTTCTGCGGCGCCCGGATGCAGATAGGACCCGATGATGAGGTTCTCACGAACGCTCATCATCGGGAACAAGCCCCTTCCCTCCTGCACCATGACGATGCCGCGACGTGCCAGCTTATGGGTAGGGAGCCGGCTCACGTCTTCCCCGCGAAAAAAGACATCTCCCTTCCTGGCCGTCAGGCGGGTGAGCGCACGCATGAGCGTCGTCTTGCCCGCACCATTAGGGCCAAGGATGGTGACCAATTCACCTTCGGCTACGTGCAGACTTGTCGGCTTCAACGCCTGCACATGGCCGTAGCTCGCCGAGACGTCCCTGGCCTCCAGAAGGAGTCTAGCCTCCTTGACGATCGCCTGAGTGTTCATTCGGCGATTACCAGTTCGCCGTTCGCGAACTTCCCGATCAGGAATGGGTTCTCCGTGATACCCACATGCTGTTCGGGGGAGAAATTGAAAGATGCATAGGCGCCGACGTAAGGAGGCACCTTTTCTGTCGCATCCCGGATCGCCTCGCCTTCGGTCGATTGAGCGATCTCGACGGCTTTGGCGAGCACCATCATCGAGTCCCACGCGCGTGCCCCATTTGCAGGGTCACGGCCCGGATATTTAGGGCTCCAGTACTTCAGGAAGGCATCCACGGCATCTTTGGTCGGACCGGGTTTCAGCTGCTTCGGCAACTGGACCGGCGGGGCGACAAAAAGGAACCGATCGCCCAACACCTCGCCCGCCTGGGCGAAGATGGAGCCGTCGTCGTTGCTCGACAGCAGCAGCATGTTGTCGAGACCCAGCTGCTTGATATTCTTGGCGGCGGTAACGGTCGATCCGCCCTGCCCGATCTTCACGACCGCTCCGCCGCCCGCCGCATTGATGCGCCCGAGCTGCACCGTCATGTCCGCATCGTCCTGCTTATAGGTCTCCTGGGCAACGACCTCGAGACCGAATTCCTCCGCGAGCTTCTCTCCCAGGTCCTTCATCATCAGCGCATAGGGCGTCGGGTCGTAAAGAAGGCCCACTTTCCGGATGTCGGTTTTTTCCTTCAGATAGCGGTAACGCGACTCGATCTCGAATCGCGGCGGCGCAAGGAAGCTGAAGGCCCATTCCTGCTCCTGTTCGCGTGGAGGAAGGATGGAGCAAAGATACATCGGCAGTTTCGCCCGAACGACGAAGGATGCCGCCGCGAAATTACCCGCAGACACACATCCGCTGTCGAAAAGATGCACCTCGTCGCTGGAGAGCATTTTCCGGTACCCGACAACAGCGTCCTGAGGCTGCGAGTGGTTGTCCTCGACGATGACTTCAACCTTCCGGCCGAGAAGGCCGCCGTCTTCATTCAGCGCATCGGCGGCGACGCCGAGGCCATCGCGCCAGGCCCGGTCGACCACGGCGGCATAACCGGTCAAGCCAAGCGACGATCCGATCTTGAGCACCTCTTCCGCTCCGGCTTGAGCGGGAAAAAACGCCGCGGCCATTGCAGCCGACAGCAGCAGAAACGGTCTGCGCATGCCTTCTCTCCTCCCCGACGACGGTAAAAAGACCTGCCGCCTTGTCCTCCTCAGTGAAACAGTGTTTCGGTGGAAAGAATAGCCATCACTTTCCTGTTGTCAAGCGCCGGGGAGGCGCAGCGGTTTCGGCTTCGTCAGAGCCCGCGGTATCCGAGGGCCTGGGAGACCCGCCGGGCCGCCGCTATGGTGCGGCCGCGCTGGTCCTCGGAGGGCATCTCCGCGATGAACTGCACCATATCGACGATGCCGACGGCGCCGCACACCATACCGGTCGCGTCGAAAACGGGCGCCGCCAGTGTATTCAGCCCGATTGCCGTCTGATTCGCAGCTGTAGCCCACCCCTGCCCACGGATCTGCTCCAGCTCCTCGAGCAAGACCGACGGACTGATGACCGTGTACGGGGTGAAGATCTCGAACTTGCCACGCAAGACGCGATCACGGAACTCGGCCGAGGCAAAGGCAAGCGCAGCCTTGCCCTGCGCGGAACTGTTGAAGGTCAGCAGGGACCCGGCGCGAACCCCGATTTCTATGGGGGACCGCCCGGGTATGGCGGAGATGACGCGCATTCCGTCGGGAGTTACCTGCGACACGACGGCGGAATGGCCAAGTGCATCCCGCAATTCCATAAGCGGATCGGCTGCGAGGCGGGCGAGGTCGAGATTGTCGGCAACGGCACGACCCAGGGCGACCAATCGCGGTCCGCATTCGTATCGATCGGAGTTTCTTGGTTGCACGATGTAGCCCTGCTGCACCAGCGTCTGAAGGTGCCGATGAATACGGCTTTTGGTGGTTCCGAGCGCCTGAGCCAGCGCTGTGACCCCAACCGCCTGCCGTTCCCTGGCGAGATGTTCGATGATGCTGAGCGCGAGTTGCACCGCCTGCACCCCTTCGCCGCTATGATTTTCCACCCGTGGCATTCCCCATCTCTCTTTCACTCATTGTCCTTCATGCACCGGGACTGGCAGCGGCCGATCGGTTTCATTTCGTGGCGCCGCTCATCCCCTCGATGTTTCCTCCTTGACAAGCGCCCGGCCCGCCGGTGTAAAAAGCATCTGTAGCGAAAAACTGTTTCGAACAGCGATACATTTAGAAAGTGCACAGACGCATGTCAACGCCTCTCGGATTTCGCCAGCGCTTTCTGGAGCGTGAAGTTCTTCTCGGATCGTTCATCAAGACACCGACCACCCATTCGATCGAGATCCTCGGGGATATGGGCTTCGACTTCCTGGTCATCGATGAGGAACATGCTCCTTTCGACCGGGTGACAATCGACACATGCCTGCTGGCTGCGCGGGCCGTTGGCACGGCCGGTTTCGTGCGCGTCAGCGAACCAACGGCTGCCAAGCTGACGGCAGTCCTGGATGATGGCGCCAGCGGTGTTCTGGTGCCACACGTCTCCAGCGTCGACAAGGCACGGGCCATCGTGTCTGCCTGCCGTTACCGGGGCGGTTCGCGCGGATTTTCAAACTCGCCTCGGGCGGGCCGTTACGGCGGCGTGGCGATGTGGCCGCATGTGGACGCCCAGGACAAGGCGATCACCGTGATCGCGATGATCGAAGACCCCGAGGCCCTCGAGGTCATCGATGATATCGTCTCGGTCGAAGGCCTCGACGGGTTCTTCGTAGGCCGGGGCGACCTTTCGGTGGCGCTCGGAGAAAATCCCGGATCGCCGGCCATACAGACCGCAACCGAACGGGTCATTACTGCCGCGACGAGGATCGGGAAGCCCGTCTGCGTCATGGTCGGCTCCATCGAGGAAACTGCGCCGTTCCGACAACTGGGCGTCACCGCCTTCATCGTCTCGTCGGATCAGGGCCTGATGCGGCAGCCCGCCAGCAAGGTGCTGGCGGACTTTCGCGCAGTAGCCCACGACAAGGCACAGGCCGTCCAGGCCGTCCTATCCACTTGACCCCCAAATTCATCCGATCAGGAGACACCACATGGCATCCGATACGATTTCAACGACGCCGGCCGGTTCCGGTTCAAGAGCCGAGGACGTCGCCGCGCTGCTGCGGGGAGCGGTTGATCTCCACTGCCACAGCGGTCCTGCCGCGATGCCGCGGGTCCTGGATCACAGGCAAGCCATGGAGGACGCGGCAGACGCCGGGTTTCGCGCCCTGCTCTACAAGGATCATTTTTACCTTGGAACGCCTCATGCGCGGATGCTCGAGACAATCTATCCGGAGACCGGCGTGAAACTCTTCTCGGGGATCGCACTCAACAATGCGAGCGGCGGCATCAATCCTCACGCCGTCGACCATGCCATCAAGATCGGCGGCAAGATCGTCTGGATGCCGACCCTTTCGGCCGCCAACCATATCCGAAAGGGACTTACGGAGGCGAAGAGCTTCCCCAAGACATCCCAGAAAATGCTGGACCCCATCCCGCTTAGCGCGGTTGACGCAAACGGCGAACTGACGGACGAAACGAAGAAGGTGCTCGACCTCGTCGCCGAGGGCGACATAATATTGGCGGGCGGGCACCTGGAGGCCGCAGAGCTTTTCATACTGTTCGACGAGGCAAAGAAACGCGGCGTGACCAAGATGCTCGTCAACCATCCGACCTATATCGTCGGCTGCTCGGACGAGGACATCAGGGGGCTTGTATCCATGGGTGTGTACATGGAGCATTCGATCGCCATGTTCATCGAGGGATCCGGGTTTCAGTACCAACCCGAATACCTGCGCCACCTCATTGAGGTTGCAGGCGTCGACAAGACGTGCCTGTGTTCCGACCTTGGGCTTTGGGGAGCCCCCCGCCCGATCGAGGGCTATCGACAGATCGTCGCCATGCTGCTCGACATGCAATTTTCTCACGCTGATATTCGTACGATGATCGGTGACAACTCGGCACGCTTGCTCAACCTGTCAGCATGATACCGGATCCCGGATCTGCCAGGGTCAGCCTGCTTGCCCTCGCGGGTGGCCGGTGCAGAAACCGGCGCGCTGGTGGAGGGACGGAGCGGCAGCCGCCGGACCGAATCGAAAGACGTTGAGAAAAGGGAGGAGTTTCCAAATGCCCGATCGTAAAGTCATCATCACCTGCGCAGTGACGGGATCGATCCACACCCCGTCGATGTCTCCCCACATCCCGATCACCGCCGAGCAGATCGCCGATGCTGCAATCGGGGCGGCCGAAGCTGGCGCGGCGATCGTGCATTTGCACGCCCGCGATCCGATCGATGGTCGTCCTGAGCAGAGCCTGGAAGCGTTTTCGCCCTTCCTGAAGGTGATCAAGCAGAAGTCCGACGTCGTGATCAACATCACCACCGGCGGCTCGCAGACCATGACGGTTGATGAACGACTGAAGCCGGTCGCCACTTTCAAGCCGGAAGTCGCATCGCTCAACATGGGAACGATGAATTTTGGCCTCTTCCCCATGTTGGGACGCTATAGAGACTTCAAGCACGACTGGGAACGGTCATACCTCGAGGGCTCGAAGGAGCGCATCTTCAAGAACACTTTCGCCGATATCGAAAAGATTCTGACTACCTGCGCAGACAACGGAACGCGCTTCGAGATCGAATGTTACGACATCGGTCATCTTTATACGCTGGCGCATTTCGTCGATCGTGGCTTGGTCAAGGCGCCGTTTTTCATCCAGAGCGTTTTCGGCATTCTGGGCGGGATCGGCGGCCACCCGGAAGACGTGATGATGATGAAACGGACCGCCGATCGTCTGTTCGGCGAGGATTACAGTTGGTCCGTGCTCGGTGCCGGACGCAACCAGATGAAGATCGCCGCAATGTCGATCGCCATGGGAGGCAACGTACGGGTCGGCCTGGAAGATTCTCTGTGGATCGCCCCCGGCGAGCTTGCCACGAGCAATGCACAGCAGGTGTCGAGAATCCGCTCTGTCATCGAGGGACTTGGGTTGCAAGTGGCGAGCCCGGCAGAGGCACGGGCGGCGCTCAAGCTCAAAGGCGGCGATCGCGTGGCGTTCTGACGAAGAAGGGCGGGGTGCGCCGCACAAACCCTCACCCCTGGCGGACAGACGGTAATGCTTTCCGCCCGGGTTCCCCCTGCTCAAGGAAAACCTGCCCCGCGTAGCGGACATCGCGCCGAAAATCCGACGGAGACATCCCTGCGATATGGCGGAATGACTTGTTGAACGCGCTAATGGAGCCGAATCCGCTATCCATCGCCACCTTCAGTACATTGGCACCCTCCTGCATCAGGAGGGCTTGCGCCCTCGATAGCCGCAGAAGATTGACATATTTGCTGAGTGTCATTCCGGTAGACTTGCGAAAGATGTTCATCGCATATTTCGGATGGAGATCGGCAGCACGGGCAATGTCGACGGTGTCGATCTCCTGCAGGAAATTGGCGGCGATAAAGTCGCACATCCGCGACACGCTTCTTGCGGACTGCGCATAGGGCTGGTCACCCGCGGGAGCGTCGAAACCGACGCCGGCGTCAGGGACGAGATGATAGGGTTCAAGAACAATCCGCTCGATGCGCAGGAGCAACTCGTCGACGGCGTGCTGCCGCTTCTGTGGATTGCCCGAACGCACGTAATCGAACCAGCGTGCGAAATTCTGCCGGTCCGCAATATCGGTGGCGGATGTCAGCAGCACGGCTCCGCGCATCAACCTGTGCGAGACCTCCCCTGGTAACCGCAGGCGGAAAAAATGGACGAGCGGCAAGTGTGCGCCGGCATAAAGCGAATCTTCCGACGATTGGTCCATCCGGTGCGGCTGGCCACCCCAGAAAAGGCACATCTGGCCGGCAGCAAGCTGGATCGCATGTCCACCCATGCGGTAGCACACCGTTCCGCGAATGACGTAGTTCACCTCCACCTGTGCATGCCAGTGCGGCATGAGCATGATCGCAGGATGGGTGAAGAACATCTGCAAGGCGTTGGGAAGACCCTCGATGCTGCTCGCCCCTGGTTGGTAAACCGCTCTGGTCGCCACCTTACTTTCCGGCAAATCGATGTTCCCTTTTTCGGAGACAGATGTTTCGGAAACGATAGTCTAGGCCTGTTCCTCCGGGGACAGCAATTGAAAAAGGGAGGATTTTCAATGCGCTTCAAGTTTCTGGGATCCGGCGCTGTAGTTCTGCTTCTGACGTCCGGCACTGCCTTGGCCCAGTCTGGCGAAGTCACCATCTGGAGTTGGAACGTCGCCGCATCGGCACTGAAGGCCACCGTGGAAGGCTTCAACAAGAAATTCCCGGACGTGAAAGTCACGGTGGAGGATCTCGGCAACGATCAGGTCTACGACAAGACCCTGGCGGCCTGCGCCGCGGGTGGAGATGGCCTGCCGGACATCGTCTCGATTGAAAATTTCGAGGCCGAGGTGTTCTGGAGCCGCTTCCCCGACTGTTTTGCCGACCTTAGCGAAGAGGGATATACGGCCGAGATCCAGGCACTGTTTCCGGAATTCAAGCGCACCGAGCTCGAAGTGGAGGGAGTACCCTATGCGGTACCGTGGGATTCCGGCCCGGTTGCGGTGTTCTACCGCCGCGACTTCTACGAAAAGGCCGGCGTCGATCCGAATACCATCAAGACCTGGGACGACTTCATTGCGGCCGGCAAGAAGGTCATGGCAGCCAGTCCCGGCACGGTAATGGCGCAGGCAGACTTCAACGGCGACAGCGAATGGTTTCGCATGATCTCCAACGAGCAGGGCTGCGGCTACTTCTCCGTCGACGGCCAGACAATCACCATCAACCAGCCGGCTTGCGTCGCCACGCTCGAGAAAATCAAGGAGATGAAAGACGAAGGCTTGCTGACGGCCGCCATCTGGGACGAGAAAATCCAGGCAAACACCGCGGGGAAGGCCGCAAGCCAGATGTACGGCGCCTGGTACGAGGGCAGCATACGCACCAACTCTCCCGACCTTGCCGGCAAGTGGGGCGTCTATCGCATGCCGAGCCTCACCGCAAACGGCCCGCGGGCAGCCAATCTCGGCGGCTCCTCGCTTGCCGTGAGCGCAGCATCCGAGAACAAGGAAGCGGCCTGGGAGTTCATCCAGTATGCGCTCACGACGAACGAGGGACAGATTACCATGCTGAAGACCTTTGGCCTGGTGCCCTCGCTGCTATCAGCGGTCCAGGATCCTTTCGTCAACCAGCCTCAGCCCTACTGGAAGGATCAGCCGGTCTGGGCAGACATCCTCGCTACGCTTCCGCAGATCGTGCCGGCGCGCGGCACAGCTTTCCAGAGTGACGCCGACGCGATCTATCAGGCTGTCCAGACGAAATATTTCGCCGGTGGTTATCCTGACGGGAAGGCGGCACTGGACGACGCCGCACAGCAGATTGCGAGTGCCACCGGTCTACCCATCGG
>JAEYTV010000296.1 GCA_023433855.1 Pseudomonadota bacterium
AGCTCTCGGCAATCGATCCCCTGCCGAGTTCGCGGCAACAATCGCACTGGAAACCGCGGCCGCCTGAGGCCACAAATCAACCCTCGGACTCTCTCCTAAGCCGGAGGAGAAATGGGTCTCAGGTCACCTGCCACGTCACGTCCGCTGTAATCGCTGACCGGGATTTCATTGAGCAGGTTGGAACGGCCAACGTGAAACAGCTCTTTGCTGTTGATGTTGATGAGGTGAAGAAGGACGTGATTGCAAACGTTGGGAGTCTCGATGGAGCAGCCCTTGTTGAACGCATCGACGAGGCGATGGGATCCGGAGAGTGGACGGATGCTCAGGATTTGTGGGCCTACATCAAATCACGCCGCATTAGGCTGAAAGATAGACGCGATGGCGCGGAGCAGAAGATTCTAGATGATTTCATTGCCTCCCAAGAGGCTCAGAATCTTTTCATCCTTTCGCGGGGCGCTCTCGAGGATTACCTGCCTGCAGGATACCGCAGCAAGGACATGAGCAAGCTCATCGGTCTGGTCGCTGCGGATGATTTCTGGGACCAACTGCCCGAAGAGCCGCGCGCCGATCTTGAGCGGATTGCAAAAATCCTCCTAGCGATCCCCGATGTTGAAGCCGAGCAGGCCGAGGCTGAGGAAGCCCCAACGACGCCTAAGCCTGCGTACGCGCCAATGTCTTGAAAGTTTGGGAAATCGCCTCGGGTGTCGACCGACAGCTCAGGCGCTTGTTCCGCCGCCCCGCAACCTTTGGTGTGTGATAGCACCGCTTAGGGGCCAGCCCCTCGGCGCACTTCAGGCACAATAGCCGGTTCCCGAGGCTCAGGGCCGTTCGCCCTTGCGCCCGCCGCCGATTGTCCCTTCCGTTTCCACACCCCGTTCTCGCCGAAGGGCAGGAATCGAGTGCGATCCCCCGAAAAACTAAAATCACAAAGAAAACTTCGGGTGAGAACATTAGGGTTCCATAATTTTAACACGGTGGGAAAGGGTCAGGATTTGATTGAACCGAAGAGCAAAGTAGCTAAAATAGCCACTTCTCCGGCGGGGTGAGCCATGAAAAGCATGACGGCGAAAGACGCGAAGAATAAATTCGGTCTCCTGTTGGACAACGCCCGTGCCGAGCCGGTGGAAGTGCAGAAGCACGGGCGTCCGGTTGTAGTCGTGCTGAGCGTCGAGGAATTTGAACGTCTCAACAAAAGCCTGCAACGCGGCCGAGTGCGCGGAATAAACAACGCTGGCGTTGAGAGTGAAGGGTAGATGAAGTTAATGCGGGGGGAGCACTATCAGTCTGCGTCAGCAGCACGGGAAACAGTGCGCGTAAACTTGCGACCTGAACACGATTCCGTATTCGCGGTTGTAGATCTGTTCGCTGGTCCCGGAGGCTTGGGCGAAGGATTCGCTTCCCTGCAGGCCGAGAACGGTAGTGCGCGATTCAAAAGCGTCGTCTCGATCGAACGCGACGAATTTTCTCACCAGACGCTGTTGCTGCGCCATTTCATACGTCATTTCCCCGATGGGGAAGCTCCTGACGAATATTACGATTTTCTCCACAAGCGCATCACGATCGATGAGCTGTTCGCGGCCTATCCTGAAGCCTACGAAGATGCGCGGCATAGCGCTCTGCGCATATCGCTCGGGCCTGAGTCGCATGCCGAGGTAAAATCACTCATCACCCGGAGGCTAGCAGGCTCCGATAGGTGGGCGCTCGTAGGAGGACCGCCATGTCAGGCTTATTCTCTCGTTGGCCGCTCCCGCATGATGAGCAGGCCCGGTTTTGAAAAGGACGAGCGGCACACACTTTATCTCGAATACCTGCGGATCATTGCGGACCACAGGCCGCCGATCTTCGTCATGGAGAACGTCAAGGGACTGCTATCTGCAACTATCGAAGGTAAATCAGCGATTAGCAGAATTGTCCGCGACTTGCAGCAGCCGGGCAAGGGGATACGCGGTGCGCCGAATGACCTGACCTACAAGCTGTATTCCCTCACGGAAGAGGATATGGCCGACGCTGAAAGCGACCCACGATTGTTCGTTGTACGCGCGGAAGAGTACGGCATTCCACAGGCGCGTCACCGAATGTTCATTGTCGGCATACGTGGTGACCTCAAAGTCAGACCCGGCATCCTTCGCAAGCTCAAAGCGCCTACGGTCCAGGACACAATTGGTGACCTGCCGAAAATTCGAAGCGGGCTGTCAAAAGCAGAAGACAGTTTCGAAGCGTGGCAGGCAGAACTGCGACGGATTTCAAAAGTAGGTGTGCGTCGGCAGCTCAACGGCTCTGACTTCGCAGAAGAGCTTGCAGAGCGGCTGACCTTGGAAAACGTCATCGATATGCGTTCTCCAAAACAGGTATCGTCAATCCACTATGCCGCCCGTCGAGCAAAGCATCCAATTCTGCAGAGCCTTCAGGATGAACGTCTGGAGGTTCTGACGCTCCATGAGGCACGCAGCCACATGGCTTCCGACTTACGCCGGTATCTTTATGCAGCGACGTTCGCAGATATTGCCGGACGCAGCCCGAAGCTTTCGGACTTCCCTAAAGCGCTTCTTCCTGACCATCAGAACGTCGAACTCGGACGGACGGGCAAAATGTTCTCTGATCGCTTCCGCGTTCAGCTCGCCGGCCAAGTCTCGACTACGATCACATCGCACATCTCGAAAGATGGACACTATTTCATCCACTACGACCCGCAGCAGTGTCGAAGCCTGACTGTGCGGGAAGCTGCGCGCCTGCAGACATTCCCTGATAACTACTTTTTCGCAGGTCCGCGCACAGCGCAGTATCATCAGGTCGGCAATGCCGTACCGCCACAGCTTGCACAACAGATCGCCGGCATCGTCGCAGAGGTGCTGGCATCGATCAAGGGGCGGTGATGGCAGATACGATTTCGGCTGAGAGAAGAAGCTGGAATATGTCGCGGATCGCAGGCCGCAATACAAAGCCTGAGCTGCTGCTACGCTCTCTTCTTCACTGCGCCGGTTTTAGGTTTCGTCTGCATGCAAAGGATTTGCCCGGCAAGCCAGACATCGTTCTTCCGAAATACCGCATAGCTATCTTCGTTCATGGCTGTTTCTGGCACCGTCATCCCGGCTGCTCGAACGCAACTATGCCATCCACGCGAACAGCCTTCTGGAAGGCCAAGTTCGATGGAAATGTCGAGCGGGACTCACGTAATGTCGCCGCGCTCAAGGAGGCCGGATGGACTGTTCTGATTGTCTGGGAATGTGATTTGAAATCTGACCCGCAGGCCGTCGTCAGCCGACTGTCGGAGTCGATAAGGGGGGACTGAAATGGCACGACCGCATCATCTGCCACCAAGCGCAGCCTGTCTTTCAGCGTCACTGAGAGACTTAGGCTACTCGCTTGAAACAGCGATTGCCGATCTCATCGACAATAGTATCTCGGCTGATGCAACCGACATTCAGATTTTTTGTGACATGACCCGCAATCCACCGGCTCTGGTGATAGCAGACAACGGGCGAGGCATGAACGAGGTCGAAGTGATCGCAGCGATGCGCCACGGCTCGACTGACCCGAAAGTCAAAAGGGGGCCGAAGGATTTGGGGCGCTTCGGACTTGGCCTGAAAACTGCATCCTTTTCTCAGTGTCGCAGGCTCACCGTAGCCAGCTCTCAGAAAGGCATGCGCGTAGGTGCCGAGTGGAATCTCACTCAGGTTGAGGATGATGACGACTGGTTCATGTCCATTCTCGATCCGGAGGAAATCGACGCGCTGCCATTCGCTGAGACGCTGGGCAGTACCGGGACCATTGTGGTGTGGCGCGATCTCGATCGCCTCGTTGAGGACGAGACCGGCAACAAACGTGATGAGATCGTCAATGAGAAGGTAGCGGTCGTCGAACGCCACCTGTCGCTTGTGTTCCACAGGTTCCTATCTGGTGATGTGAAAGGGCGCAGGAAAATCGCCATTCGCATTAACGGGCATCCTGTGACCGCCTTTGATCCGTTCTGCCGGAAAAACGAAGCAACGCAGATGCTTCCAGCTGAGACTGTCTGGGTCGACGACGAAGCTGTACAGATGCAACCATACATTCTGCCCCATCATAGCCGGCTGTCAGCCTCCGAGTACGATTTCTATCAGGACCGGAGTGACTTCATTTCCAATCAGGGAGCCTACATCTACCGCAACGGCCGACTGATGGCTTGGGGAGACTGGTTCCGTCTTGTGCCCAAGGGCGAAGCCACCAAGCTCGCTCGCGTGCAAATCGACTTTCCCAACAGCCTCGATGAAGACTGGACCATCGACATCAAGAAGTCTCGGGCAAGGCCTCCGCACGTAGTACGCGAGCGTCTGCGCCAGATCATTGCAAAAATCACAGCGCGAAGTGTCATCGTTCATCGGGGACGGGGGCAGAAGCTGTTTCAGGAGACACATGCCCCCCTCTGGGAGCGGTATGCAGATCATGGCGGCATTCGCTTCGCGGTCAATATGCAGCACCCGCTCATCCAATCACTAAGTACAAAGCTTCAAAAAGAAGATGCTGCGGCACTGCATGTTCTGCTGGACTCTATCGGCGCATCACTGCCTGTTGAGATGATTTATTCTGACTACTCGACCAATCCCCGCGATGTGGTGCAGGCACCGGCGGTAGAGGCCGAAGTCATAGAGCGCCTCAAGGGGCTTCGAAACGCGCTCTATGGAGAGGGGCAAGGTGATCCGAAGGCATTCCTTCAGATCGTCAGGTCAACACGTCTGTTCGACAATCAGATGGAGACAGTAGAAAAATTTGCGGAGGAGGCATTTGCATGAGCCAGATACAGAACGAAAAAGAAAAAGGTATTATAGCGGCCCTGATCACTGCGTTCGGGGATCAGGATCAGCCTCCGTCGCGCTCCGATATCGAAGCCAGAGCAGCCGCTCTTGCTCCAATCTTGGGTTATGATGGCGACCTCGATAATATTGTTGTCATAGCCGAAAGCGTAATCCCGTCCAGGATGAACGCTGGTGTGTCGCTTATCGACCCAGAAGCCGCGCATGACCAGGACTGGATCGTCAAGCGAGAAATAGGCTCCACTTACGCAGATGCGTATGGCGACTACCTTCGTGGAGAAGGCTGGAGGCCGACCGTCGTGAACACGCTTCTGAACGATGACGGCTCAAAAATTCTTGGCTTGTTGCAGGACCCGACAGACGAGGGTTCATGGAACCGCAGAGGTCTGGTCATCGGGCACGTACAATCGGGAAAGACTGCAAACTACCTCGGCGTTATCGCGAAAGCAGCGGATGCTGGATACAAATTCATCATCGTCATCGCCGGAATCCATAACAATCTGCGCAAACAAACGCAGATGAGGGTTGATGAAGGATTTATCGGCCGCTCAAGCGATCCGGCCAACAGGATTCCGATTGGCGTGGGCCTGAACAAGGCTTATCCAAATCCTGTCACGCTCACTAACATCAATATGGACTTTAATAAACAGACCGCTGACAAAAGCGGAGCGGAGCTCAATGACTTCAAGAAACCTGTTATCATAGTAATCAAGAAAAACGTTAAGACGCTTGAGGTTCTGCACAACTGGCTTCGTGATTTGAATGCCAAAGGTGCAGAGCGAATTAAAGATGTTCCGATGCTTGTCATTGACGACGAGGCTGACAATGCATCGATCAACACCAACAAGCCTGACGTAAATCCCACGCTGACAAACAGTTGGATACGAAAGATTCTGAGGCTTTTCACAAAGTCATGCTACGTCGGATACACTGCTACTCCATTTGCAAACATATTCATTGATCCTGACGCCTTCGATAAGGACGCGTACGAAGAACTTTTTCCGAAGGATTTTATTTATTCACTTGATGCGCCGACGAACTATTTTGGCCCGCATAAAGTGTTCCTTGACGAGGCGGGAAGCAAACGTATCGTCAAGCCAATTGAAGATTGCGAAGAGTATCTCCCTCTTACACATCTCAACGGGTTTCCCGTGCATGAGCTGCCACCGAGTCTGTATCTTGCTCTTGACCAGTTCATTGTTGCACGGGCTATCCGGAATCTCAGGAAGCAGGAGAACAAGCACTGCTCGATGCTGATCAACGTGTCGCGCTTCGTCTCCGTGCAGAAGGATGTGAAAAGCTTCATTATTCTGAGGCTCGACAAGATCGGGGATGCCGTGAGGTCGAACTATATGATGGACGAAACAATCTCATCGAAGAACTTCTATATGACCAGGTTACGGACAGCGTTTGATAGCGAATTCTCCGACTGCGGCCACTCATGGGCTGAAGTCAAGTCGTCGCTGTGGAGTGTATTCGAGAACCTGCGCACCTACGTGGTAAACAGCAAGACAAGCGATGATCCGCTGGACTACGAAAAGTATGAAAAAGCAGGTGTCGGCCTTACTGCAATTGCTATCGGTGGTCTGAGCCTTTCACGAGGGCTGACCATCGAGGGCCTGACGGTCAGTTACATGTATCGTAATACAAAGATGTACGACACACTGATGCAGATGGGCCGATGGTTTGGCTATAGGCCGGGCTTTGAGGATGTCTGCCGCGTACATTTGAGTAAAGACTCCATCAACTGGTACAAACACATCGCCGGGGCGGCGGACGAGCTACGTCAGCAGATTAGGCGCATGCGGAATGTCGGACTAAGCCCTCGCGACTTTGGGCTGTATGTCCAATCGCACCCGGACAGTCTGATTGTGACCGCAGCCAACAAAATGCGCAGCGGCGAAAAGGTCACTCTGAAACAGAACTACAGCGGAAGGTTGATTGAAAGTTTCAATCTTCCAATGACGAAGAAGACGAATGATGACAATGAGAATGTGATCAAGGAGTATTGGAAAGAAAAATTCGGAGGCAAGATCGAGCCTACCGCAAAGGGGTGGATAGTGCGCGACGTGGATGTTGAGATAATCGCGGAATTTCTTACGCGATTTAAGTCGCACAAGGATGGGGTCAAGCAGAAGGCTCTGGCTCTGGACTATCTGAATCTTATCTCTCCGGAATTTCCCCAAGGTGATGTGCTGCTGATCTCGGTTGGCTCCGATGACCCCGCTAACTACATTCTGGGGCTTCAGGAGCGCACCGCGAAGGACGCGACTGAGGAAAAATGGCTGGCATCAGGTTATCGTATCGCCAGCCGTGGCGATGAGAAGCTGGGATTGGATGAAGATCAGATAGCTGCGGCTGTGAAGCTCCACGCGGAAGACGACAGCAGCGAGTCCAAGAAGCCTTCTGACTTCCACTATCGCGTAATACGAAACAAGCCACTTCTGATGATCCATGTGTTGCAGCCCACAGACAATCCTTCGTTTGCGGCGGCCCGTGTTCCCGCTTGGGGCTTGAGCTTTCCCGATGGGCAATATGAGAAAGCAATAGAAGTGATCGCCAATCGAATCTGGATCGAGGAGATGTTTGGCTCTCTAGAAGATGGCCCGCCTGCGGACGAGGACTATGATGATGAATAAGCAGCTCCCTTGGGATCAACTTTCGGTACCCAAAGCTGACTTCACAGTCGTGCGCGTTCCGGATACCGCTGGCGTTCCCATTTACTGGGGTAGAGACAGCGCGTCGCGATGCCTTCTCGTCGTCGAGTTGACAGGGGATTTGTCTTCTCAACTGCGCCGGGATGCCGTTACGGTGAACGGTATAGCGGTCGACATTAGAATGGGAGAAAAGCCCGGACAGCAGCGCTTTGTGCTCGCGCTTGCGCGCCATGTGGACGGTGACCTTTTTTTCGGCCTGTGCGAAACACTTATCAAGAGCCTTCGAGAAGTCGAGGACTCCGCTACCGCGCTGGCGGTGGCATTGGCGCATCTGAAAAGATGGAAGGCGTTCCTCGCTGGCCGTGGAGCCCGTTTGTCCCAGGAGGAGGTTCGAGGTCTTTTCGCGGAGCTTACGTATCTTCGGGAGCTGATCGAAAAAGCCGGAGCGGCCACGGCTGTCGAGGCGTGGATGGGGCCTGAGAAATCCCATCAGGATTTCATATATGGCGATCGTGCCGTTGAGATTAAGTCGCTTTCCGGCGCCGAGCGCAGCGCGGTTCGCATTTCGTCAGAAGATCAATTGGAATCGCTTAACGCCCATCTGTTTCTTCGAGTTTACCGATTGAGCAGCTCGCCGGATGCTCCGGCAGCACAGTCGCTAAATGCGATTATAGAGGAAGTGCAGGGTAGGCTTGATAGCGCTGAGGCGATCGAAGCGTTCGAGAGCAAACTAGCCGCGCACGGCTACGCTCCGCTTCCGGAATATGATGATCCGGCTTTCATAGTGTCAGAGACGCACACGTATCGGGTAGAGGGCGAATTTCCTCGTCTTGTACGCTCTGCCATTCCGGCCGCGTTGGGGCGCGTGAGCTACGACATCAAGCTTGAAAGCATCACCGCTTACGAGTGCGATTCTGACAGCGTATCTGGGGGGAGTTAATGGAACAGACAGCTGAGGAGTTTTTTCACGACTTCAGGCAAGAGATGCTTGCCGACGCCGAGGCCGCCAGCACTTACCAACTGGAAGCATTTATGGACGCCGTTTCGAACGAGCTTATCGAAACGGGCTTTGTCGAGGGCTTCGAACACTGCCCGTACCGTGCGCCAAAAGGGATGCGGGTTGATGGTTTCTGGTTCAACGACGAGGGCGCGCTCGACATTTTCGTAGCCGACTTTGATTGCCGGCGCACCTTGGAGACGCTCACGCGCACAGATGTTGATGCGTCCTTCAAGCGCGTCGTAAATTTTTTTGAAGCCAGCATTGAAGGCTCTCTGCGTCCGGATGTCACCACGCCGGAGTACGGGCTGGTTCGCCAGATTGCCGACAGGAAGGCGTCAATCCGTCACGTGAATTTCTTTCTGGTTTCAGAGAGACTGCTCAGCGACCGATTGCAGGCGTTTGCCGACAACGAAGTCAGTGGCATTCGCGCTACCTATCACATCTGGGATATTGCGCGTTTTCAGCGCCAACGCAGTTCTCGCGGCCACAAAGAGTCGCTCAACATCGATTTTGTTGAGTTGTTTGGTGATGGCATCAACTGCCTGCCCGCAAACCTGGGAGACGACTCCTATCAGTCGTTCCTGATCGTCATGCCTGCGCCGATGCTCGCAAAGCTCTACGATCGCTACAGTGCCCGGCTTCTGGAGCAAAACGTCCGGACTTTCCTGCAAGCGCGTGCGCAGGTCAATAAAGGCATCCGGACTACAATCCTTACGGAGCCTCACATGTTCTTCGCCTATAATAACGGAGTTACAGCGACTGCTCAAGCCGTTGAGACGCGGGTGAAAGACGGGCACCTTCAGATCGTCGGGATGACTGACCTGCAGATCGTCAACGGCGGTCAGACAACAGCTTCACTGTTTCATACCCAGCGGCGCGACAAGGCGGACCTATCCGGCATATTTGTGCAGATGAAGCTATCGGTTATTGACAGCGAACAAAGCGAGATGATCGTCCCGCGCATTTCTGAGTATGCGAACACGCAGAACCGAGTGAACGCTGCAGACTTTTTTTCAAACCATCCATTCCATGTTCGAATGGCCGACTTCTCCCGGCGCATCTGGGCACCTGCAGAACAGGGGGCACAGCGCGAGACAAAATGGTTCTATGAACGTGCGCGCGGTCAGTATATCGATGCGCAGGCCAAGCTTACACCGGGCGAACAAAAGCGTTTCAAGGCGGAATATCCGAAGCCGCAGATGTTCACAAAAACCGACCTTGCGAAGTTTGAAAACGTATTTGATGATCATCCAAAATGGGTAAACCTCGGCGGTCAGAAAAACTTCGCAAAATACGCTCAACGCATAGGTAAAGAGTGGGAGAAATCGTCCGACGGATTTAACGAGTTCTACTTCAAGCGCTCGATTGCGCGAGGTATTCTGTTCCGTGCAACTGAGAAGCTGGTTTCTGACCAGCCTTGGTATAACGGTGGCTATCGCGCGAACATTGTCGCTTATACGTTGGCGGTTCTTGGAGAGATTGTGAAACGACGCAATGCATCGTTGGATTTCCAGCGTATCTGGAATGCGCAAGGCGTCGACGCACGCTTGGTTAAGGCACTCGAAATCATATCCAGCGCTATCAACGAAGATATTATTCATCCCCCTCAAGGCATTTCAAACATTTCGGAGTGGGCAAAGAAGGATGGCTGTTGGACGCGCCTTCTTGGCAAGGTAGATGATATCGCCGGCTCGCTTCCGGATGAATTTTATACGAGCCTTGTTTCTCTTGACGATAACAAACAGCTAACTAGAACCGCGAAGCAGACTCAGCGGATCGATAACGGGATTGAGGCCCAAACCCAAGTCATATCCATACCGGGAAAGGTGTGGCTGGAGCTATGCCGTCAGATGACTGCCAAGCGCATGCTCACGGAGAAGGAGATTGGAATCATGAACGCGGCCGTCCAGCTTCCCGGAAAAATTCCGAGCGAACGCCAGTGCGAGATTTTAGTGCAGCTTCTGCAGAGGGCAAAGCAGGAAGGAATTTCTGCAGTTTAAACAGGTTACGAGACAACGTCGTCGAATTTCGAATGTCTGACGCTGATCGTTCCGCCGGCGAAATGATGCCAAACGGGAGAGTGGCGAAGACAACTCGATAGTAAGCCTGACGATCTCCTCGCTGGTCTGAAGCCGCTCTGCCAACGAACTTAGTGCAGCACCGTTGCGACATCGCAAGACTTTGAAAGCAGGCGCGAGGCAGCTGAACTTTGAATCCAAGCGTATCTATCGGGCTTCGAGCGCACGTCGCGCAGCAGACCGCTAACCTCCTGCCGTTCCCAGAAATTCGGCACGTCCACCACGAAGAATCCCTCATCACGAGCATCCAGAAGGGCATGCTCGCCGCCTGTCGCGGCCCGAATGTCTTCCACTTGAAGCAGCGGGCGCGACTGCTCGGAAAGGCCGTCGCCGCTGCCGTTCACCTGGTTCATGTTGACGTTGAAGGTGCGCATCATCACCGAGGTTTTGCCCGAGCGGTGCTCGATGTCGCGCAAAGTCTCGTTGTCCGGGAGCCCACGATAGAGCGTGTGGGCGACGGCCTTCTTCCAGATGCGGGCCAGTTCCTTGCCGTAGCGGCTTTCCAGCTGAGCGGAGGCATTCTGGAACACCCCGAGGAAGTTGATGCCGCCCTGCCGGTACAGGGTCAGAATCTCATGGAAGTTGGAGACATAGAGCTGCCCCCATTCCTCGCCGACCACCAGTGCGCGCAAAGAGCCATGCGCTTCGACAAACCGGTCAATGATGGCCGCGGTCATCGCGCCGACGAAAGCGCGGCTTGAATCGCTGCGAGCGCTGCCGATGATAAATAGCGCCGTGCGCTCGCGCTTCATGCTCGCCGGATCGAAGCTGTTGCGCTCGGTGACGGCTCGCATCGCCGATCCAGGTTGAAACCCTTGGAGCCTCTCCACTACGGTGGAGGAGTAGGCGTTCCATTGATCCCGGGAGGCCGTCAGTCCGCCGATCAGGCGGCACATGCCCCAATCCTCTTCAAGCCGGGAGTCGCTCGCCCATACGAGCAGATCGTCGGCAATATCCGCCGCGTCGCGCCCGTAAAAGTCCCAGAGACCGCCAACGGTGCAGGGCCAGCGCTCGGAAGGGTAGAGCGCCGAAACCTTATTATAGAGCGCGAAGGCGGTGCGGACGCCTTGACCGATCCATTTGTGCGCAGGGTTCGGATCGACCGGCACCAGATAGCTTGCGGCATCGTAGGCCGCTTCCCATACGAGGGAGCGCAGCGCAGGCTTCGAAGCGATCTCCAGCAAGCGCGAGTTCGGGTTGAAGCTCTCGGAAGGGTAGCCATAGAGCTGTGCCGGATTGATGAAGCGGACGCGATATCCTTGCCGCTCCAGCGTCTTCCAGGATATCCAGGCAAGCTCGGCATCCTTCGGATCGGTGATGATCTTGCTCAGATGCGCCGTGCGTGGTGACACGAGATTCACGCCGAGGAAGCGTGTCAGCTTGCCTTTACCGGCCTGTGCGTCGATGGCGACGGGTTCGGTCCCGTCATAAATGAGCGGCTGGCCTTTGAAGAATCCGAGTTCGATACCCGGCCGTATGTTCCTATAGGCGGGAAGAGTGGCGAGCGCGTTCATAATAGACCGGACTCCTTCAATTTTAGCTCATCGTTGAGACGTGCCCGGCCAAGCGAGCCGGAGGGATTGGCCGCCATCATCGCCCGCGATTGGGCGGCCGCCTGTGCTTCAGCGCGGGCGCGTGCAATCCGCGCCTGTTCGGCGTCCTCCCAGGCAAGGCGTTGCTGCGCATGAGATTCCAGCATCCAGATGAACTGATAAACTTCGACTAGACGGCGTACGTTCATCGCCCGGCCTCTTCATCGTCCCAGCTGGCGTAGCGGAAGGGCTCCGCCTCACGGCGTGGCAGGGACCGAGGCTGATGCTGGTATTGATGCCGATCCTGATATTGATGCTGGGGAAGTTCCGGCGGCAGGATTTCGACGTCGCTCGCCGTGCTCTGCTGGCTCTCGGCAATCAAAATTTCGACGCCGACGGTGCCGACGACATAGCCGACAACCGTGTACCAGCTCGCATAGCTCCAATCGATGCGATAGCCGAGAACAAAGTCAAGAAACGCTATAAACGCTGCGACGAGCACCGCCCCGATTACGCCGCGCAGCACAAAGATGCGCGCCTCCTCGGGCATAAGATATTGATCGCCTATCTGGACGGGTCGAAACCACGCGAAGAGAGCGAGGATTGTGAGATAGAGAGAGATACAGCCCAAAATCACAAAAATGACGACCGCAAAGGCGCCCATCGC
>JAEYTV010000218.1 GCA_023433855.1 Pseudomonadota bacterium
CCGTTCACCTGTGACCAAACCGCGATGGACAACGAGATCATTCCGGGCATGCAGCGGCTGCTGAACGCCTGCCGCGCGAACGGCCATCCCGTCATCCACGTCACGACCGCATATGAGATCACCGACCGCGATGCGACGTTCACCGACATGGGCTTGTGGCACTGCAAGATCCCGATCGACGTCGTCAATCTCAAGGATACTGAACTCTGGGCGATCGATTCCCGTATCGCGCCGGTCGAGGGAGAATACACGCTCCTGAAGAAGCGCGCGAGCGCGTTCCACGGCACGGGCCTCGGCGGGCTTCTGCGAGCCAACGGCGTGGACACGATCCTTGTGACCGGCGTCACCGCCACGGCCTGCGTGCGCACCACGATCTGCGACGGTCTGGCGGACGGCTTCCGCACGATTGCCGTACGCGAATGCATCGGCGACCGTGTTCCGGGCGCTGTCGCCTGGAACCTCTACGATATCGACGCCAAATTCGCCGACGTGCATAGCGTTGATGAGTGCGTGAAATATCTCGAGACTGTCGGGAGCGGCCAGCCACTGGCTGCAGAGTAAGATAGGTGCCACCCGGAGCAAGCCTGGCAAAATCGGGCTGCTCCGGATGGTCGCATCACCCGCGCATATAGTCTTGAACGGGCTTCGCCACTTGTTGCCTTCGGAATGCTATTTTCGATTCGACCAGACAGGCATCCGGGATGCAGTCGATGACGATATGCGCGAGGTCCGGTTGACCGGTCATGGGCAGGGCGAGGTAAATTCCGGCGCCGTGAACCGCACCACATAATCGCGCCCTGATTGCCGTTCGGCGCCTTCTCAAGCGCGGCGGCTTAGCCTTTCTACGGCGTTTCCCTTTTGCCCGAGCTAGCTGAGTTCGGAGGTATCGGTCATGCTCATGGGGCTCCCCCTTCTACCTTGACCCGGATGCCGTGAGCCCGTTCCCCTTCCGGCTCCACATGGATGGCGAGGCTGGCGCCGGGTATCGCCGCCTTGATGGCATCTTCAAGGCGATCGCAAATCCCGTGGGCCTCGACGACCGGCATGTCGGCCGGCACAACGAGATGGAAGTCGATGAAGGCGGCCGCGCCGGCGCGCCGCGTGCGCAGGTCGTGCACCCCGAGCGATCCCGACGAGTTCGCGCTGATCGCTGCGCGGATGGCTGCCTCCTCGGCCGGAGTTACCGCCCTGTCCATCAGGCCGCCAAGGGAGTTCGAGATCACCTTGTAGCCTTGGTAGAGGATATTGACCGCAACGATCATTGCCAGAAGCGGATCGAGGATGGCGTACCCCGTTGCCAGAGCCAGCACCAGCCCGCAGAGGACGCCGGCCGAAGTCACGACGTCCGACATGATATGATGACCATCCGCCGAAAGCGCCGGCGAGCGGTGTTTCGTCCCGACCCGCACGAGGACCGTCGCCCAAACGGCATTGATCATGCCGGCGACGGCGTTGATGGCGAGGCCGAGAACCGGGGCCTCGGGAAGGCTTGGGGCAAACAGCGCCCCCCATGCCTCCTGCACGATCAGCAGCGCTGCGACGATGATCAGCGCTCCTTCAACGACGGCAGACATGTATTCCGCCTTGTGGTGGCCGAACTGGTGGTCGTCATCGGCCGGTCGTGCCGCATACCGGATGACGAAATAGGCGATGAAGGCGGCGATGACGTTGACGGTGGACTCCAGGCCATCCGACAGAAGTGCTACCGACCCCGTCAGCCACCAGGCGACCAGCTTCAGTCCCATGACGCCGAATGCCAGCGGAATACCCCAGAAGGCCAGCTTTTCGACGATCGGATCGGTTTTCGCAGTCAACGTCTTTTTCCCCTGCGGATGCGAACGATTTGCAGGAGCTATGCTCCTGAACGGCAAAACCGCCCGGGCATGCCCGGGCGGTTTTGTGATGGGCGGCGGTATGGCCCACGCGGGAGGGTTTGTCAAAGGGACGAAGTGACGCGAGCCGAAAGCCGTCGCCACTCGACCAACGCCATCGGAACACCCTTGAACGGCGCGGTATGGCGTGCAGTACTTACGCCGCCTGCACCTTCCTCTTCCGCGCGAGGTGGGCCACGACGTTCTCGATCATCCGCATTCCGGCGTCACCGCCAAGCGTCATGATCGATTCGGGATGGAACTGCACGGCGGCAACCGGCTCTTTGAGGTGCTCGATGCCCATGATCGTACCGTCCTCGCTTTCGGCCGTGATGATGAAGTCGGGATGTAGCGTCTTGGGATCGGCAAAGATCGAGTGGTAACGCCCTACCGTGACTTCCTTGGCAAGGCCGGAGAAGACGATGCCGGGCTCCAGAACGCGGATGCGCGACGGCTTGCCGTGCATCGGCACTGCCAGATGCCGCAGTTCGCCGCCGTAGGCTTCAGCCAGCGCCTGCAACCCGAGACAGACGCCGAAGATCGGCAGGTTGCGAGCGCGGGCCGTCTTGATCGTCCTCTTGCAGTCGAAATCCTGCGGATTCCCGGGCCCGGGTGAAAGAACGACAAGATCGGGATCAACGTGATCGAAGATCTCCTCCGGCACGGGCGTCCGGACAGTCGAAACCTCGGCTCCCGTCTGGCGAAGATAGTTGGCAAGCGTATGGACGAAGCTGTCCTCGTGGTCGACCAGCAGGATCCTTACTCCCTGCCCGACGCGGGCGACGTCGCGGCCCGCCTTGGCCGAGTTCCCGGCGCGCGCATCGCGGATCGCCGCCAGCATGGCCGATGCCTTGAGCTCGGTCTCGGCCTCTTCCTCCTGCGGATCGCTGTCGTTCAACAGCGTCGCGCCGGCGCGTACCTCGGCGATCCCGTCCTTCACCCGGATGGTCCTGAGCGTAAGCCCGGTATTCATGTCCCCGTTGAAGCCCACCATTCCGATCGCCCCGCCGTACCAGGCGCGCGGGCTCTTTTCGTGATTCTCGATGAAGCGCATCGCCCAGAGTTTCGGAGCCCCCGTGACGGTGACTGCCCAGGCATGGCTGAGGAAGCCGTCGAAGGCATCCATGTCCTCGCGCAGCCGCCCCTCGATATGGTCAACCGTGTGGATAAGCCGCGAATACATCTCGATCTGCCGGCGGCCGATCACCTTTACCGAACCGGGCTCGCAGACGCGGGACTTGTCGTTTCGGTCGACGTCGGAGCACATGGTCAGCTCCGACTCATCCTTTTTGGAATTCAGGAGCTTCAGGATCTGCTCCGAGTCGGCGATGGCATCCTCGCCGCGCCTGATCGTGCCCGAGATCGGGCAGGTCTCGATGCGGCGGCCGGACACACGCACGAACATCTCCGGAGAGGCGCCAATCAGATATTCCTGGTCGCCGAGATTGATGAAGAAGGAATAGGGCGACGGGTTGATCGCCTTCAGCCGCTGCGAGATTTCCGATGGCCTGC
>JAEYTV010000342.1 GCA_023433855.1 Pseudomonadota bacterium
CGCTTATGCTGCGCCGGGCCGCTCCAGCCTTACCGCCCTGCTTTTGAGGAGGCACTATGAACGTCTCGGACAGGCCGCTTCTCACCCGCTTCATAGCCGAACTGGCCGTTGGCATCGCTGTCTTCGCTTTCGGGCTGACCGTCATCTATGGCGCGATGCAGCTCGACACAGGATGGGGAGACGGCGGACCGCAAGCGGGCTACTTTCCGTTTTATCTCGGCTGCATCATCTGCATCGCCGCTGGAGTGATCGTGATCCAAACCGTGTTGCAAAGGTCCCTGCACGATCACGTTATTCTGACGCGATCGCAGCTCTTTCGTGTGGCTCGGTTCTTCCTTCCGATCATCGCTTATGTGATCTCGTCATTCTATGTCGGCCTCTACGTCTCGTCGGCGGTTTATCTGGCCTGTATCATGAAGATCGAGGGCGGCTATCCCGCCCCGCGCTCCGTATTCACGGGCATTGCCACATCCGCTTTCTTCTATCTTCTCTTCGAATACTGGTTCCGCATTCCCCTGCTCAAGGGACCGCTGGAAGCCGCTCTCGGCATTTGAAAAGGTGGCGACCTATGCAGAACTTCGAGAATCTCCTTCATGGCTTCCAGCTTGCGACGAGCGGCTACCATATCTTGTTGATGGCAGCCGGCGTTCTGCTCGGCCTTCTGGTCGGGGTGCTGCCCGGTCTTGGCGCACCGAACGGCGTGACACTTCTTCTGCCGCTAACGTTTTCCATGGAGCCGGTCTCCGCAATCATCCTGCTGACAAGCATGTATTGGGGAGCACTCTTCGGAGGGTCGACGACGTCGATCCTGTTCAACATCCCCGGTGAACCTTCTTCCGTTGCGACGACCTTCGACGGTCATCCCATGGCAAAGCAGGGGAAGGCCACTGAGGCCCTCACCTATGCCTTTGCGTCTGCCGGCATCGGCGCGCTGTTCGGCGTGGTGCTGATTACCGTGCTTTCTACGTGGATCGCCAACTTTGCTTTGCGCTTCTCTCCGGCCGAATACTTCGCCGTGTATTTCCTGGCGTTCGCCAGTTTCATCGGCCTCGGCGCTGCTTCGGCGGCGAAGACCATCGCCTCGATCGTGATCGGCTTTGCTTTGACCTCAGTAGGGATGGACACCGTTTCTGGTAGTTTGCGCCTGACCTACGACATCCCCGACCTGATGCGCGGGATCAGCTTCCTCGTGGCCGTGATAGGGCTCTTTGGCATCGGCGAACTGCTGCAGACGATGGAGGAGGGGCTTCGCTTCGATGGTGTCAATAGCCGGATCAAACCGCGTCAGGTTCTCGCCACGTTGGTAAGACTTCCGGGCTACTGGCTGGCCTACCTCCGTTCGGCAGCCATTGGCTGCTGGATGGGAATTACCCCGGGCGGACCGACGGCGGCGTCCTTCATGAGCTATGGCATCGCGCAGCGCGTCTCGCGCAAGCCGGCCAATTTTGGCAAAGGCGAGCCCGAGGGCATCATCTCGCCGGAAACGGCCGATCATGCGGCCGGGTCCAGCGCGATCCTGCCCATGCTGGCGCTCGGTATACCGGGTTCGGCGACAGCCGCTGTGATGATGGGAGGCCTGTTGATCTGGGGCCTCAACCCTGGCCCGATGCTTTTTGCGCAAAACACGGACTTCGTCTGGGGATTGATCGCTTCGATGTATCTCGGCAACGTCGTCGCGGTCGTTCTAGCGCTGGTAACGGTTCCACTGTTCGCGGCAATCCTGAAGATACCATTCTCCATCGTTGGGCCGGTGATCGTGATTGTCTGTGTCATTGGCGCCTACACGGTCGCCGGTGCCTCCTTCGACCTCACTCTTCTGCTGATCTTCGGCGTCGTCGGTTACCTCTTCAAGAAACTGGAATACCCGATAGCTCCCATGGTTCTCGCCATGGTTCTTGGAGACAAGGCAGAAGATGCTTTCCGTCAGTCGATGCTCCTTTCCGACGGCTCGTTCGGGATCTTCTTCTCCAACTGGCTAGTGGCCGCACTCACGCTTGCCGGTCTTGCCCTGCTTCTTTCGCCGCTCTTCAAATTTCTCCTTGGGCTGATGGGCAGGCAGGCGGATCCGGCATGATGGGAGCCGACGAACGGGGCAGGCGCCAGACGCTGGCCCACTAGACCTGCGGGGTCGCCCCGGTCATCATCGATTTTGAACACTTACGGAGGAAACCATGGATAGTATTCAACTCTTGATCAACAGCGAAGACCGGAATGCCAGCTCCGGAGCAACCTTCGATCGGATAGACCCTGTGACCGGAGAGGTTGCGACGCAGGCGGCTGCCGCTACAGTTGCCGATGTCAATGCGGCGATCGAAGCTGCAGCTGTAGCCTTCCCCACCTGGTCCGCCCTTGGACCGGGCGCACGACGCGCCCTTCTCAACAAGGCTGCCGACATCATGGATTCCAAGGCTGCCGAGTTCACGCGCCTGATGACCAGCGAGACCGGCTCGACTGGCCCCTGGGGCGGGTTCAACACCATGTTTGCAGCCAAGGTGCTGCGCGAGGCCGCCGCCATGACGACCCAGATCAGCGGCGAGGTCATTCCGTCCGACAAACCGGGTAACATGTCGTTCGGAATTCGCCAGCCTGTCGGGGTCTGCGTCGGGATTGCACCATGGAATGCGCCAGTCATCCTGGGCACCCGTGCCATCGCCATGCCGCTGGCATGCGGAAACACGGTGGTGCTCAAGGCCTCGGAAATGTGCCCGGGCACCCATCGACTGATCGGGCAGGTCATGCGTGAGGCGGGCCTGCCAGAGGGCGTCGTCAACGTGGTGACAAATGCGCCAGCCGATGCAGCCGCTGTGGTCGAGGCTCTGGTCGCTCATCCGGCCGTCAAGCGTGTAAACTTCACAGGATCGACACGGGTCGGCAAGATCATCGCCAAGCTAGCGGCCGAGCATCTGAAGCCGGTTCTGCTCGAACTCGGCGGCAAGGCCCCACTGATCGTCCTGGATGATGCCGATCTCGATGCAGCCGTCAATGCCGCGGCATTCGGCGCCTACATGAACCAGGGCCAGATCTGCATGTCCACAGAGCGGATCATTGTCCAGGAGAAGATTGCCGACGCGTTTGTCGCCAAACTTGCCGCAAAGGCAGCATCACTGCCGGCCGGCGATCCGCGAGGGCAGGTGGTGCTGGGATCCATGGTGACCGCGGACGCGGCGGCCCGTGTAGAAGAGATGGTTCAGGACGCTTTAGCAAAGGGAGCCTCGGTTGTTGCTGGGGGGAAGCGCAACGGCGCCATCGTTGAGGCGACACTTCTCGATCGCGTCACGCCGGACATGCGGATCTATTCGGAAGAGTCGTTCGGACCCGCTAAGGGCGTCGTCCGGGTCAAGGATGACGAGGAGGCTATCCGGGTCGCCAACGATACGGAATACGGGCTGTCCGCAGCTGTCTTCAGCAGTGACATTCGCCGCGCAATGGACGTCGCTCGCAGGATCGAATCCGGCATTTGCCATATCAATGGGCCGACGGTGCACGACGAGGCCCAGATGCCATTCGGCGGTGTGAAGGGGTCTGGTTATGGCCGCTTCGGCGGTAAGGCCGCGATCGCGGAGTTCACTGACCTGCGCTGGATCACAATCGAAGACCCGCACCAGCACTACCCCTTCTAATAGCTGTGAGGTCACCGGGGTACCCTTCGAGGTAGGCGGAGGGTACCCCAAGAAATCCAACGCGAGACGCACGACGAACCCCAGCGACACAAGGTGCCGCCGGGCTTCGCGGGGGCACGCCGAAGGAAGTGCGAGACAATGACATCTACATCTACAATGACGCTGACGGCGGGCGGAGCTATTCTGGTGCGGTTGAAGGCCCTGGGCGTCGACTACATATTCGCGAACTCAGGCACCGATTTCCCCCCTATTATCGAAGGGCTCGCCGAAGCCGCTGCCAAACAGATCCCGTTGCCGCAAGCCGTCGTCATTCCCCATGAGCACGCTGCCATGGGGATGGCGCATGGATACTATCTTGCCACGGGCAGGACCCAGGCCGTGATGGCTCACACGAATGTCGGTCTCGCCAATTGTGTTACAGGCGCGATCAACGCGGCCGCCGAGCATATTCCTATGCTGCTTTTCTCGGGCCGAACGCCGGTGGTCGAGCAGGGCAGGCTTGGCGCCAGAACCGTCCCCATTAGCTGGGGCCAGGAGATGCGGGACCAGGCGGCGATGATCCGCGAGACCACCAAATGGGACTACGAACTGAAGTTTCCTGAACAGGCGGTAGACATCATCGACCGCGCCCTGGCGGTCGCAGAATCCACTCCGAAGGGTCCTGTTTACCTGAGTTTGCCGCGAGAAGTGCTTTGCGAACAATGCCCGGCCGAAGACCTGGAGAACAAGATCCGCATCGCACCCGTTGTTTCGGGCCCGCGCGCCGCTGACATCGAAGCGCTCGCGGAATTGATCGGCAAAGCCAGACATCCGCTCATTATCGCCCAGCGCGGTGCGGGTAGTGCCGAAGCATTCGATGCGCTTTCAAAGTTCGCTTTGGACTGGGGCATCCCGGTCTGCCAGTACTGGGCCGTCCAGCTGGCCGTCCCAACCGACCATCCGATGAACGTTGGCGTCGATCCGGGCCCGTGGCTGGAGAATGCAGATCTGGTGCTGGTGGTGGACTGCCTGGCGCCGTGGTCGCCCGATGTTCATACGCTGGCCGAAGGCTGCAAGGTCGTGCATATCGGCGAAGATCCGCTCTATACCCGCTTCCCCGTCCGAAACTTCCCAGCGCATCTTTCTATCGCTGGCAACACGGCTGATGTCCTTCTCGAATTGGCGCGGGTTGCCGAGGGCCGCTTGGAGGAGAATAAGGACACGTGCGACCGACGCCGCGAGACGGTGCGCGATGCAGCCGCTACCCGCCGTTCGCAGGTACTTCGCCAGGCGGAAGCGGGCAACGGCGACCTGATGAGCAAAGCTTTCGTGAGCCTGTGTCTCTCCCGGGCACTTGAGGGGCGCGATGCAACAGTCCTGTCAGAGCTCGGCGTACCGCTCGAGCCGCTCACTCTCCGCGCCCATCAGGCGTGGTATCAGGAGCCACATTCGGGCGGCCTCGGCTGGTCATTCCCTGCCGGACTCGGGATGAAACTTGCTCGTCCAGACCGGCTGGTAATTGCGACAATGGGAGATGGCTCCTACATGTTTTCCAACCCTGTCGCTTGCCACCAGATCGCGGAAGCGATGAATATTCCGCTTCTGGTGCTCGTGCTCAACAACTCTGAATGGAATGCGGTTCGACAGTCGGTCGTCGGCGTATACCCCAACGGGTACGCCGCCAAATCGAATAACATGCCGCTTGTCTCGCTCAGCCCTTCCCCCGACTTCACCAAGATCGCCTCTGCGAGCCGGGCCTGGACCGCAAAGGTTGAACGCGGCGAGCAGCTTCCGGACGTCCTCGCCGCCGCCATCGATCACGTCATGACCAAGAAGTCGCAGGCCATGGTGGAGATCCGGATCGCACCATGACGAGACGCATCAACGTTTGCGATTTTCGCGAAGCGGCGCGCCGTCGCCTGCCGCGCTTTATTTTCGACTACGTCGATGGCGGAGCGGAAGACGAGGTTGCGCTGAGGGAAAATCGAGACGCGTTCGAGCGGGTAAAGATAACTCCGCGGTTTCTCAATGACGTGTCTGTGAGGGACCAGAGCATCGATTGGTTTGGCGCCCGGCTCCCGACTCCGATGGTGCTGGCGCCAACGGGGTTGAATGGGTTGCTCTGGCACAACGGCGATATTGCCTTGGCAAGAGCGGCGCATCGCATGGGTATTCCCTTCGCGCTCTCGACTGCTTCGAACAGTTCCATCGAAGACGTCGCCAGAAATTCTCACGGCGACTTATGGTTCCAGCTCTATGTCATGAACCGAAACCTTGCAGACGATCTCGTCGATCGTGCGCATGCCGCCAACTACTCTCATTTGGTGCTGACAGTCGACGTTCCTTTAAGCGGTCGAAGGGAGCGCGATGAGCGCAACGGTTTCGCCATGCCGTTCAAGTTTCGTCCCGCAACGGTCGTCGACATCATTGGTCATCCGCGCTGGTTGTGGGGGGTCGGGCGCCGCGGTGCTCCGGCCATGGCCAATCTCGCGACCGCGGTGTTGTCCGATCCCAACGCCCAAGCGGCACTGCTGTCGCGGAAGATGGACGCCAGTTTCGGTTGGGACGATCTGAAGCGCTTGCGCGACCGATGGCCAAGGAGGCTCCTTGTGAAGGGGATGCTTCATTTGGACGATGCGAAAAGGGCGGTGGCGCTTGGGGTCGATGGAGTGATCGTTTCCAACCATGGCGGGCGGCAGCTAGACTCAGCACCAGCCTCTTTGACGGCCTTAAACCGATTCACGGACATCCAGGCTCCTAAAATCCTCGACGGCGGAATTCGAAGGGGCAGCGACATCCTGAAAGCCCTTGACGCAGGTGCGAGCGCAGTCATGGTTGGTCGCGCTGCTCTCTACGGCCTCGCGTCCGATGGCGAGGATGGAGCTGCCGAAGTTCTGCGGCTTCTGAAGGAAGAGCTGGACCGGACGATGGCGCTGGCCGGGCGCTCAAGTCTCATCGCAGGAACAATGTGAAGGAGCGTAACCGTAGTCCGTCGGGCGGGAAGCTCACAGACGGGACCTGACTGCCCTCTCAAGAATGCGGGGCTCACGAATGGCCCGGCTATCAGCGCGCGCCATACAACGCCCATCTTGACGTATGTCTCGTCGATCTGGATCGACCCGCGATATCGCAGTATTCATTTATCAAGAGTTTTCTCATTGATTTTCGGAATGGTCACATCCAGGAACGCGAAGATATGCTCGCGCAGAACAGGATAGATCTTTTCGATGTCGCGGGTCCTGAAGGCATCCAGGAGTTCGACATGCTCCGTGACAATCGCGGACTGGTCGATCTCCATGGCAGAAATGCCGATGATGATCGTCATCTGCTGTGCAAGCGGCTCCCACGAGTTGGCGAGCACCTGATTGCCGGCAATGTTGCAAATGAGCCTGTGAAATGCGGTGTCAGCCAGGGCAAGACGATAGCCGTCGCCGTAGTTTGATGCGAGCCTCATTTCCTCGATAATCGCCTCGAAGGGCGACAGGTCGAGTGGACGGTCCGCCGCTGCAGCGAGCATCTCTTCGACTGCCTCACGTTCCAGGGCGAAGCGCACTTTCAACGTGTCGGCAATACGTCGCTCGTCAACATTCATCAGGCGCATGCCCGCATAGGGCGTGTTTTCGACGATGCCCCGGCTTTCCAGCTGTCGCAGGGCTTCCCGCACCGGAACCCTGCTTACCTGCAGCCGTCGGGCGAGATCAGCCTCGACGATCCTTTCGCCCGGACGAAGAATACCATCAGCCGCAGCCTTGATAATTGCCGTTACAACCTGATCGACGAGAGTGATGGTCGGCAGCGGCGCCAAGGCATCGCGGGAACTCGGCTGCTTTGGTGCAGACGCATTTTTGTTTTTGCGTTCCATGGCGTTTCCCGTCGATTATCATGTTGTCGCCAGCAATAGGCTAAGTTGAGATAGCGTGTGGCGATACAATCTCAAGTTCCGACTGCGCAGTCTCACACTCCAGCCTGCCGAGACGTCTAGTAACCTTTGGAAGGTGAGACAATCCGGTCGAAAGGCTGACCGGCGACGTAACGACGGAGATTGCCAACAAACACCTTTGCCACTTCTTTCTCCCAGGAAACCGAGTCGCTGGAGGAGTGAGGGGTGATGATCACATTATCCAGGTCCCAGAGCGGCGAATTCTCATCGAGCGGTTCCTTTTCGAAGACGTCCAGAAAAGCCCCGCGAAACGCCCTGGCTTGCAGTGCTTCGATGAGCGCCGTCTCGTCCACAATAGGACCCCGTGCCAAGTTGATCAGGACGGCATGTGGCTGCAGTGCGGCGATTGCCTTGCTGTTGAACATTCCTCGGGTTTCGTGTGTCAACGGGATCGTCAGCACGCAGAAATCCGCCTGGGAGACTGCGTCCGCAAGCTGCTCCGGTGGCAATATGACATCCGCAAGTTCGGAGGCGCGTGGGTCGCGACGGATGGCAACTACGCGCATTCCGAAGAACTTCGCCGCCCGCGCGATTTCCTGGCCGATCGCGCCGAAGCCGACGACAACCAGTGTCTTGTCCTGCAGGGTATCGCAATCGACGCGAGCCCAGATTCGCTCACGCTGCTGGCGCGCATAGAGGTTGAGGTGCTGCGTATAGGTAACCATGGCCGCAATAGCGTATTCCGTCATGTACTTGCCATGGATACCCGACGAGTTTGTAACCGTCAGGCGATTGACGTCCCAGGGCCGGATGTGCTCGACACCCGCCCCGCCGACATGAAGCCAGCGCAGGCATTGGCTGGCTTCGATTACATCGGACGGAAACGGGGTAGCGTCCGTGCGAACCTTGGCAGCCAGCAGCACTTCCGGCTGAAGCTCGGCGATCAATGGGCGGAGATCGGAATATTTCGTGCAGGGATGAATCACTATTTCGGGAAATTCCGCGACAACTGCCTCTTGGATAAGATGCGGGTTCGGCGTCAAGGCGACGATGCGCAGGTCGGCCTGGTTACGTGCGGTGCTGGTCATGTTTGAGAACCTTCAATCAGAAAATGCGGTAGATCAGCTGCGCCATCAGGCTTTGGGGCGCAACGTGATACGGGTTTCGGCAGCAGCTTCGATTGCTGCGTCGCTGTAGAGCATCGGCACATAGCCGCACTCGGCCCAGGTTTCGACCAGATCCGAATAGTGAGGAGACCTTGGGTCCCCGGACTGCCCGGGTGTGTTGATGCAGACGCTGTTGTCCCACGCCCCGACGTCGAGCAGCATCCGGAAGGAAGCGCCGTTGGTCAGGCGATAGTCATGAGGCCGATAATTGGCCTTCATGACGGTCGCGTCCGCCCCGCCCAGCGGAATCGGTCCTACATCCATGGGCGTGGCTTCCGGTGAAACGGCGCCCGAAACGGCATGTTCGAAATAAGCCTTGTGCAGCCTTCCCCAAGCCCAGCCCGACGTTTCACCCAGCAAATCGCCGCATGCCTTGTAGGCGTCGCCAAGGCTTGCAAGCAGCAGCTCGTCGCGCCCGTTCTCATCGAGATGCCGCAGCGGTCGCTCTATGAAGTTTAGGACGCCAGCGGCGTCACCGATGCCCAGAAGGCGTCTGATATTTTCGTTGGGAGCGACCTGCGCAAACAGCATCGGCCGCAGGTGATGGGTCCACCAGACTTCGAACAACGCAGCCGCCGGGCTGTCCGCATCGAGACGGCAGTTCCAAGTGGAGAACATCGCAAGCGCATCGCGTTCGGCGGGGGTGCGCCCCTCCAAACCGGAGAGCAGGCGCATCAGACGTTCGGCCGGGATGGAAAGGAGGTCACCTTGAAGCTCCGCAGAGTCTTTCAATGTATGTCTCGTCTGCGCCGCCAAGACGTTCTCGATGCGCTGCGCGCGGGAGGCCTCCGTCCACTCATAGCCGATCGGATCGGTATCATGCGGCCAGTCAGCCGGCAGGTTGAATTCGTTGGCGGTCGCATAGTATCCCTTGTGAGGATTGTGAACGCTAGGGAGCGCCGCCGGGTCGAACAGGTGGCTCCATTCGTATCGTCCATCGCCGGCGACTGGCATCAAGCCGTCCCAGTTGGGACGCACGGGGCTTTGGCCCGCCACGAGCCAGCCAATATCGCCATCGGTGTCGGCATAGAGCTGGTTCGTGGCTGGAACGCCCCAGCGACACATATGGGCTCTGAACTCCGCGAAACTCTGTGATCTCATCGACGAGATGCTGGCGAAATAGGGTGCGCTGCCCGGCTCGAACCATACGGATCGAATGGAAGCGGCCTTCCGCAATGCTTGATCTTGCCAGACGATCGGACCATGGCGGGTGAAACGAAGATCCATCTCCACATCGTCGTGACCACGTACCGCAAATTTCTCGGTGATCGTCGTGACATTCTCCCAGGCATCGCCATAGCGATAGCGATCCTCGTCCTCCGGATCGATATTGTAGAGGTACACATCCTCCTGATCATGCCCGAAGAACAGGGTCAGCGCGAAAGCCGCCTTGCCGTTGTGCCCCATCGAGATGCCTGGCAGGGCAGGTTCTCCCGCGCCGATCCCGTTGAAGCCGGGGGCGTTCAAATGGACGATGTAGCGCAACGACGGGACGGAATGTGGACGATGCGGATCACTCGCTAGGATAGGACGCCCCGTGTCCGTGCGGCTACCGTGAACGACCCAATTGTTGGATCCTTCGTTCTCCACCGTGCGAACAACGTCGTTAAGAGCAGTGATCGTACGCCACTGGGCCGCCTGATCGAGGGTTGCGGCAAGGCGCTCCTTGCTGAAGGTGACCGGTGCAACCGCGAGCTTGAACATATCGAGGATCGCAATAGGGGCATCCTCGATATGATCCACGCCCTCAAGGGGATTGTGAGCCGGTTCGATATTCTGGCGCAGAAGATCGATGTCAGGATCGACCTCCTTGAGCACGTTGGCGCGGATTACCTCGGAAAGGGCATTGCGGGTAACGGAGTGGCTACGAATGCGCAGGATATCTTCGGCAGACCAGCGCGCCG
Source organism: Pseudomonadota bacterium (assembly GCA_023433855.1). Classification (GTDB taxonomy): domain Bacteria; phylum Pseudomonadota; class Alphaproteobacteria; order Rhizobiales; family Rhizobiaceae; genus Neorhizobium. The sequence continues at coordinate 10,550 of JAEYTV010000342.1, forward strand.
GCTTCGTTCCAAGCTGTTCGAATTCCGGCGGCAAAAGCGAGGCGTCCTGTTCAACAAGGTCGACATATGCATTCACTCCGGCCGCAAAACTCGTGCATATTCCCTTGGCATCCGCGCCGTAGGCGGCCCATTCGGCATCCATGTCGCCACGGTAGAGAAACATCCGTGCTGCGCGATCCTGCTCGAGATAGCCGGGGCCGAAATCCGCGGCCAGAATCCCCAGGCCCCGTTTGCGCCAGAGATCGATCTGCCACAGCCTGTCACGCGCGGCGTTAAAGCCCTGCAAAAAGAACAGATCAGCATCACTTCGGGCCTTCAGATGCGGAATACCCCACCTGTCGACGGTGATCGTAGCCTCTTCCTTCAGCCCGTCGAGGCTAAACATGACTTCTTGCATGGCACATCCTGGTAATTTCAAGAGATCGTATCGCAGGACATCGTGGCCCCGCCGGAAAGCGGGCCACGATGCGTATGGTTCATTTGTTCAGGGAGACGTTCCAGAAGCGCATCGAGTAGAACGGCTTGAAGCCGACCACCTTTTCGCTTGTGACGATCTTCATGCCGCGATCGCCCAGCATGACCATGTAGGCATTTTCGCCCATATGGGTCTCGATCTTCTCCCATATCTTGTACCGTTTTTCAGCCTCAGCTTCGCCCTGGATCTCGGACACAAGCTGATCGAAGGTTGCATCGGTTCCGAAGTGGCTCTGTTGCTTGAAGGTCGAAACCCACTGCCAAGGACCGGCGCCGGGCTGCGAGGCATAGCTGATCGGCGTCAGGTTCCAGTTACCCTTGCCGTTCATCAGGTTCTGCAGGTTCGTAGGCCAGTCGACCGTCTGCACCTCGACATTCATCCCGGCGGCCTTCAGTTGCTCTGCGATCACCAGGCTCGCATTCATCAGGAAGATGAGATTGGTGTTCGACTGGAGAACGATCTTCTCGCCCGCATACCCGGCTTCGGCCAGAAGCTTCTTGGCAAGCTCGGGGTCGTCCTTGCTGTAGAAGGGACGAACGGCATCATCGGAGGGGCGGTAGGCCAGAAAATCGAAGACGAAGCTTGGCGATGGTGCGTAGAAGCCGTCGAGCGCGACTTCCATGACGTCTTCTGCGTTGATGGCTGCCTGGATTGCACGACGCATCGCGAGATTGTTGGTCGGCTCAAGGCTGCTGTTCATCACCAGAGCCATCTTTCCGAACGGCATGACGTCAGCTGCCTTCATACCGCTTTCCGCCACGAGGCGCTTCGCGCCGGCAACGGTCAGGTTGTCCGCGATCTGCAACTGACCCGTCTGCAGGCCGGTCAGACGCGTTCCGGCATCAGGAATGATCTTGAAAATCACCCGCTCGACCTCTGCGACCCTGCGTCCAGCGAAGCCATCCGGGCCAGGTGAACGCGTGTCGGTGCTGTAATCGGCGAAATACTCGATCGTCGTGTGGTCGTCATTGACCTGTTCTACAAACTTGAACGGGCCGGTGCCGACAAAACTAATCTTCCCCTCGGCCTTGTCCCCGTCTTCCTTTGGAAGGATTGCAATCGGGAACTGCGGCGAGGCCATGGTTTCGATGAACGACGGGACGACGCGCTTCAGCGTCACGACGAATGTGTCGGGGCTGGGTGCGGACATCGTATCGACCTGCGCCAGGCGATCCTTCGCAAGTCCGATGGACTTGTAGCGCGTCCACGATGCCAGGACGTCCTCGGAGTCCATGACGTCCCCGTTGTGGAACTTCACGCCTTTCCGCAGCACGAACGTGTAGGTGAGGCCATCATCGCTGACCGTATAGCTCTCGGCCAACTGCAGGGTGGGACCCATCTTCTCGCTGGTATTCACCAGGCTCTCGAATATATGCGGAATGAGGTTCGCATCTTTCTGGCCATTGGCGAAGTAGGGGTCCGGCACGGCAAGGTCGGCGTTGATGCCGACTACGATCGTCCCGCTCGGAGCGGCGACAGCAACCCTGCCACCGGTCAAGGTGGTTGCGAGGAGAGCACCGAAAACGGCGCCAACCCAGTATCGAATATCCTTTTTCATATCGTTCCCTCTTTTTTTGCTATTGTGATTTAGTTGGCTGAAATTGCGCGTAGACACGTCGTCTCGATTTCTGTCGCTCAAGATCGGCGGTATGCAAAAACGGTTACCTCCAGATGGCTGGCCGGGATTTCAGCGGGTTTGAAAGGTTGACCTATCGCGCTACGGCAACTCATGAGACCTGTGGCACGCGACACGATGGCCGGATTCAAAATTGCCGAGGCCCGGGGGTTCAACGCGACACCGATCGATCACCAAAGGGCAGCGCGGGTGAAACGCGCACCCGCTGGGCGGGTTGAGCGGCGACGGCAACTCGCCGCCGAGGATCTGCCGCCGCCCTCTGCGGCTGCGATCAAGCCTTGGGACCGCATCCAGAAGCGCCTTGGTGTAAGGGTGGCGAGGGTTTTCAAACAGCTGTTTGGTTTCGGCAATCTCGACGATCTTGCCGAGATACATGACCGCGACGCGATCCGAAATATGGCTTACCACAGCCAGGTCATGCGCCACGAAGAGATAGGCCAGGCCAAGTTCGGCCTGCAGGGTCTTGAAGAGGTTGACGACCTGCGCCTGCACCGAAACATCCAGCGCCGAGACCGGTTCATCGCAGACCACAAGCTTCGGCGACAACGCCAGTGAACGAGCGATCCCGATGCGTTGTCGTTGGCCGCCGGAGAATTCGTGAGGATATCGCGTGGCATGATCCGGCGATAAATTTACCCTCCGGAGAAGGTCTGCGACGCGGTCCTGCCTTGCGCTGCGGCTCCATCCGCCCGCAACACGCAGCGGTTCGTCCACGATCTCGCCGACCGTCATCCTCTGGTCGAGCGAGCCGTATGGATCCTGGAAAACAATCTGGAAATTGTGACGGAGCTTGCGTAATTCGTCCTTTCCGACACCGGTGAGGTCCACTCCCTCGAAAACGATCGACCCTGCGGTGGGTTCGAGCAAATTGACCACCATTCTGCCGGTTGTCGACTTTCCGCTGCCCGACTCGCCGACGAGACCAAGCGTTTCGCCCGGATTGATCTCGAAATCGATGCCGTTGACTGCGTGGACGAATTTCTGTTCCCGATTGAAGATCGATTTGCGCTTGACGGCAAACCGTTTGGTCAGATCCTTCACGGCAAGCAAGGGTGCCACGCTCATGACATTGCTCCCAGTTCGATGTTCGCACATGCGGCGTGATGCGTCGGGCTAAATGAGCGTAAAGGCGGTCGCGTCGCCCGGCATTCGGCCGTGACCAGATCGCATCTGTCTTGAAAGCGGCAGCCCTCAGGCCAGTGGGCGCTGGCAGCAACTGAACCCCGGATTGTTGGCAGCTCTCCGCCCGTTTGACCCAGACGGGGCACGCTGTTCAAAAGCCCGCGGGTGTACGGGTGCTTGGGCGAATCGAAGAGTTCATCAATAAGTGCCTGCTCTGCGACACGTCCGCAATACATGACCAACGTGCGATCCGCGTGTTCTGCAACAACGCCGAAATCGTGGGTAATTAGGATCATTCCAACGCCCTCTTCTTGCTGCAGGTTGTGCAGCAGGTCGAGGATCTGCGCCTGGATGGTAACGTCGAGCGCCGTCGTCGGCTCATCGGCGATAAGCAATTTCGGCTTGCACGCGAGTGCCATTGCTATGACTGCGCGTTGCCGCATCCCCCCGGACAATTGATGCGGATACTCCTGCACCCGCTGACGTGGAGAAGGTATGCGAACCTTGTCGAGCAGTTCGACGGCCCGCTCAAGGGCTGCCTTCCTGCTGACGTTGTGGTGGATACGCACCGCTTCTGCGATTTGGAACCCGACAGACATCACGGGGTTAAGCGAGGTCATCGGTTCCTGGAAGATCATACCAATCTCCGATCCACGGACTTTCCGCAGTTCCGCCGTCGACAGTTTGAGGAGATCGCGTCCCTCGAACATGGCAGTGCCCCCAACGACCCGTCCGGGCTCTGCAACCAGGCGGAGCAGCGACAGGGCGGTGACGCTTTTGCCGCTGCCCGATTCTCCGACGATCGCCAGTACCTCTCCCGCCCGCACGTCAAAGCTGACATCATCGACGGCACGGATCGGGAACCGCTCTGAACCGAATTCGGTTCGCAAGCCCCGCACCGAAAGCAGGGGCATATTTTCATTGACCATCAATCGATCCTTAGTCGTGGGTCGAGGACGTCTCGCAGTCCGTCTCCCATCAGATTGAGCGCCAACACCGTGACCGTGATCACGACGCCCGGGAAAAAGGAAATCCACCAGGCGTCAACGATGTAGTCTTGCCCCGCTGCCACCACAGAACCCCAGCTTGGCGTCGGCGGCGGCGGCCCGACACCAAGGAAGCTCAGGGCTGCCTCAGACAGGACGGCGTATGCGAAAACAACAGTCAGTTGCACCAACAATGGCGCCATCGAGTTCGGGATGACGTGGCGAAGTATGATCCAGCTGTCACGGGCACTGATCGACCGCGCGGCGTCGATATATTCCATGGAGCGAATGACGAGCACGCTGGCTCGAACGATACGCGCGGTCCGCGGGACGTAGGTGATCGTCAAGGCAATGATGACATTGACCACACCGGCCCCAAGCGCAGCGGCGATCGCAATCGCAAGAAGGATCGCCGGGAATGCCATAAGCGCGTCCATCACCCGCATCACGACGCCATCGAGGCGACGATAGAAGCCGGCGATACATCCCAGCAGCACACCGAAGATCGCGTTCAGGACGACGACACTGAAACCCACGATCAACGAGATTTGGGCGCCGTAAACGACCCGCGTGAAGACGTCGCGGCCCAGGTTGTCCGTCCCGAACCAGTTCAAGGCATTAGGTGCAATAAACCTTTTTGCTGCCGCGATTTTTGACGGTTCGTAAGGTGATAGAAGCGGACCCACCACCGCCCCGGCAAGAATGAGCACGAGGCAGACGAATCCGACCATGAAAGAGCGGTGTTTCGCCAGGCGCTGGAGAACCGGCCAGCGCCGGCGCCGCGTGGATGAAACAGGTTCGACCCGTTGCGCGTTCGCTATGGCGTCAGTCATAGGACACCCGCGGGTCTAGGATGGTGTAGAGCATATCCACCAGCAAGTTGATGATTACAAATCCGGCAGCACTTAGAAGAAGGACGCCCTGCACCACCGGATAGTCGCGTGACAGAATGCTTTGGATAACCAGCCGCCCCACGCCCGGAAGAGCAAAAACCTGCTCGGTCACGACACCCCCCGTCACCATCAGTGACACGATCATGCCGATTACGGTGACGATTGGGATCGAGGCGTTTCCGAGTGCATGCAGGCCTATCGTCCGTATCTCGCCGGCTCCCTTGGCCCGGGCGGTGCGCACGAAATCCTGTCTCAGGACATCGAGCATGGCCGAACGCGATATGCGCGCCAGCAAGCCGATCTGAGATGTCGCCAGAACGGCGGCTGGCAACGTTAGGCTGGCCAGCCAGGGCATGACGCCGCTGGAAATCGGAACGTAGCCGCTCGAAGGCAACCAGCCAAAATGTACGCTGAACAGAAGGACACCCATCATTCCGAGCCAGAAGTTGGGAACCGAAAGTCCAAACAGCGCGACGCCGCTGAACAGCGTATCCAGCCAGGAGTTCCGATAGACCGCTGCCACTACGCCCAGACCAATGCCGATCGGAAGCGTGATGAGCAGCGAATACAACCCAAGCGAAAGCGTGATTGGCAGGCGATCCAGGATGATCTGCAGCACATCGGCTCCATAGGTGAGCGAGTTGCCCAGATCGCCGACGGCAAGGCCTTTATAGTAGTTTAAAAGCTGCTCGTGCATCGGCCGATCGAGCAGCAACTGGCTTCGCAGAAGAGCGACCTGTTCCTTGGATGCATCGACACCTGCCATCACCTGCGCGGGGTCGCCAGGGATAAGGCGCATGATCCCGAATGAGATAAGGGAGACAATCGCCAGTACCGGGATCGCGGTGAAGAACCGCCGGAGAAGGAAATCCAGCATGCTTTCCTTTCATATCGTTCTTGATCAAGGGCGCTGGACGTAACGTCGCCCAACGCCCTTTGACAACCGCGCCGCGGCTGCCACCTTGACCTTGCTACACGGCAAATTCCGGCTGCTCTTTCGCGAGCATGCGCTTGATTGCATCCATGTGAAGATTGGCATATTCGAGCGCGCCGCCTTGCAACTGCTCGTAAGATGCCTGTGCGATTTCATGCGGGACGGGAAGGAGCTTGCGGCCCGTGCTCATTGCAAGGATCTGCTGTTCCGCGGCGCGCTCGAGATAGTAAAGATCATCCCAAGCCTGCGCGACGGTTGCACCTACGACCATGACGCCGTGGTTCTTCATGAAGACGATATCCGCATCCCCGATGGTCGACGCGATACGCGCACCTTCGTCCTCGTTCAGGGCAATACCATTATAGTCTTCATCGACGGCGGTACGCCCGTAGAACTTCAATGCCGTCTGGCCAGCCCAGGCCAATGGCTGCCCTTCGATCATGCTCAAGGCGGTCGCGAAAGGCATATGGGTATGGAACGCGGCGATGATGCGCGGCTGAAGCTTGTGGAGTTGGGCGTGAATGTGGAACGCGGTGGATTCCACCTTGCCCGACGAACCCACCACATTGCCATCAAAATCACAGATCAGAAGACTGGAGGCGGTGATTTCCTCAAAGGCCATGCCGTAGGGGTTGACGAGAAACAGTTCTGTCGATCCTGGCACCATGAGGGAGAAGTGATTGCACACACCTTCATGGAGGCGCAGCTTTGCTGCCATCCGAAAACAGGCAGCAAGGTCAACGCGCGCCTGTCGCACAGCATCCGACTCAAGACTGTTCTGCATGATCATGGGAGCCGAGAGCTCCTTTGTTGCCGCCTGTCCTAACATCCAGCTTTTCTCCGAAAATTGATCTTTGTCACTAACCAAGCGACCGGCATCGCTATGGTTTGTATCATCGTATACAATTATACAGCTGTCAACAGACTCTCGGGACGACGCGCGAAATTGTTGATCATGGGATGGGCCGCAGCGTCGATGATGGCAGTCTGGAGGAAAAGCTCTTCGAGGTGCAGGAGATCGCCGGCCAACCTCTGGCGCGAGGTCGCAGCCCGCAACCTCGACAGGTTCGGCGCGTGGATCACCCTGCAGAGGGCAAGGATCGATGCGTCGTTGGAGCGGGTTCGCAAGAGCAGCGGCGGCACGTCTGCAGGGGCGGGAGCCGGAAGGCGGTCAGGACCGGCAGGAGGCGCCGGTACAGGACAAGGCCATTCCGTTGCGTTTCGCGACCGAGCGGCGCGACAGGCTGCTCGGCATAGGAGGCCAGCAGAGCGAAGGAGGCGCCGAAGAATGAGCGGCGCCCATGAGAAACGCGACGAGGAGAGCGATGGGCACCTAGTAAAGATCATCTTGCCCAGATCACGACAACTAACGCTGGAAGCCGTGACAGAAACGCGCTGCAAAGCCGCGACGAGCGCCAATACCCAGCGTTCTAGGAACCTGCTACGTAAGCCGCTCTCCCGATTTGCAACCTAGCGGTTCTTCCAGACTGGCTTGCGTTTTTCGGCAAAGGCACGCGGCCCCTCAATGAAGTCCTCGGTGCCCGTCAGGGTGGAATGGATCGGATAGACGGTCCTGATCGCCTCCTCGAGTGACGGCTTGTCCATCGAGGCATAGACGGCCTCCTTGGCAGCCCGCACTGCAATGGGGGCCTGCTCCAGGATCTGCTCGGCCCAGTCAAGCGCAGCATCCAGCGCCTTGGACGTTGGGACGACTTCATTGACGAAGCCGAGCCTGCGCCCTTCATCTGCGGTGACCCGCCGGCCGGTCAGGATGATTCCCAGTGCTTCCTTTTGCGGGATGATGCGCGGCAGCCGCTGTACGCCGCCACCCGAGGCAATCATGCCCACTTTGCCTTCCGGCAGTCCGAAATAGGCGTTCTCCGCCGCGATAATCAGGTCGCAAGCGAGCGCCAGTTCGAACCCGCCGCCAAGCGCCAAGCCATTGACAGCCGCGATAACCGGCTTTGCCAGATCGAACCGCATGGCCAGGCCACCGAAACCGGTATGCGGCCGCGGCCCCCGTTTGCCGGCGGCCTGGGCTTTCAGATCGTTTCCCGCGGAAAAGGCTCGGTCCCCCGCACCCGTTATGATGC
>JAEYTV010000381.1 GCA_023433855.1 Pseudomonadota bacterium
GTGCCGCATGCACCGCCGCAAGCGGCCTGGTGATGTTGCGGATGACCAGAAGTGCTACCCCCAGCGCCGCCAGGAAGGCAAGGAAACCGAAGCTGATCACCTCAAGCACAGTCTTGTTGATCTTGCCATCCAGATCGTCGGTGTAGACCCCAGTCGCGACCACGATCTGCCAGGGTTCGAACACACGCGAATAGGTTGCTTTTTCAAACAGCTGATCGGTCGGCATGCCCGGTTTCGGCCATTCGATGACCGTTATACCGCCCCCGGCCCGCCCGCGTGCCACCAGCTTTTCGCTCGTGGTGTTCCCAGGTTGAGCTTTCTGATTCACGCCCACGAACTTCGGGTTTGGATGAAACTTGGTGACCGTCTCGTAGTCGAGACCGAACAGATATCCGGCCGACTCGTACTTGATCGCTATCACCGTGGAATAGGCAAGTTTCTGCGCCTCCTCGCGGGTCAGCTCGCCTGCCTTCACGCGCTCTTCGTAGGATTGCAGGATGGAGATAGCCGATTCAACCTGCGTACGCAGCATGTCGTAGCGTTCCGCATAGATGGAGGAGATGGACGTGCGGATCTGGTAATAGGTCACCGAGCCGAAGCACAATACGAGCATGACGACCATGCCCAGCAACTGGTGGGAGATCTTGAGATTCTTCATTTCGACTCGCGCGGCTTGAAAGAAATGGGCACGTTTATGTTTCGCCGTCAGCTTACGCGCGGTCCTTTGAACTTTGATTAAAATGCGTTCTACTAGGCGTGACAGCCCCATTCTTATGGAAGAGCCAGGCTGTATGGACTATCTGCTACATGGCAAATTTCCAGCCCCCCCACTCCGACGGCCAGGGAACAAAGCCTTCACTGCAGAGCGGAGCACCGGGGGAGCGCGGCTCGGCCCGGGTATGGGACCGCCGCACCGGTTTTTTTTGACCTAGGCTACCAGGTCACTGCGATATATTTGGTCTCGCAGAATTCCATGATGCCGTGGTGAGCGCCTTCACGTCCGAGGCCGCTCTGTTTAACTCCGCCGAACGGTGCAGCCGGGTCGGAAGCCAGTCCCCTGTTCAAGCCGATCATGCCGCTCTCCAGCCGTTCCGACACGCGCATGCCCCGGGAGAGATCGCGAGTATAGACATAAGCGATCAGCCCGTATTCCGTGTCGTTTGCCGCTGCAATCACCTCTTCTTCGGTCTCGAACGTCGCGATTGCGGCGATCGGGCCGAATATTTCCTCACGGGTGATGGCAGCCTCCGGCCTGACGCCGCTGATGACGGTCGGCGGGAAATAGAAGCCCACCTGTTTGAGAGGCTTACCTCCGATCAGGAGGTGGGCTCCCCGATCGATGGCGTCGTCCACGAGCGCCGCGATGCGATCAACGGCACCCTGATTGATCAGCGGGCCACACTGTGTCGCCTCATGGTAGCCGCGGCCGACGGTCATCGATCCCATCCGGTCGGCAAGCCTTGCCGAGAAGGCAGGGGCGATGCCTTCTTGAACATAGAAACGGTTGGCAGCGGTGCATGCTTCTCCGCCGTTGCGCATCTTGGCCACCATGGCGCCTTCTATGGCCGCGTCGATGTCGGCATCGTCGAAGACGATGAACGGCGCATTGCCGCCGAGCTCCATGGAGCAGGAGATGATCGTATCGGCCGCCTCATGCAGCAGCTTGCGACCGACCTCGGTGGATCCGGTAAAGGAGAGTTTCCGCACCCGTGGGTCATGCAGCATGGCACCTACTGTCGCACCCGAGCGGCTGGTGGTGATCACGTTGACGACGCCGTCGGGGACGCCGGCTTCCGCATAAAGGGCAGCAAGCGCATAAGCTGTGAGCGGCGTTTCCGTGGCGGGCTTCAGAACGCAGGTGCAGCCGGCGGCAAGCGCCGGCGCGATCTTGCGCGTTGCCATCGCGGCTGGGAAATTCCAGGGGGTCACCAAGACTGCAACGCCGATCGGCTGATGCTGCACCACGATCTTGTTGGCACCGGAAGGTGCCGTGGAGATTTCGCCGTTCAGCCGCACCGCCTCTTCCGAGAACCAGCGAAAGAACTCGGCCGCGTAAACCACCTCGCCCTGGGCATCGGAAAGCGCCTTGCCGTTCTCGAGGCTGATGAGCTCTGCAAGCATGTCCTTGCGCTCAATCATCAGTTCATAGCAGCGCCTGAGGATCTCCGAACGCCGGCGCGGAGCCGTGGCCGCCCAACCCGGACCCGCACTGTAGGCAGCGCTCACCGCGTCCATTGCGTCCTCGACGCTCGCGTCCGCAACAGTCGCGATGCCCATGCCCGTCGAGGGGTCAATTACCTCGATGCGTTTCCCGGTTGATCCAGGACGCCAGCGTCCCCCGATAAAGAGATCCGACGGTACGGAACCTATATCGAAGCCGAGGGCCGCGGTGATCTCCTGCATGATCGTCATCTCAATTTCCCTTTCGTTCGATTGCGGCGCGCAGACCAGCCCGGTCGCCCGCAAAGGCCGCTTCTACCAGCACGGCCATGGCGTCGAGCTCTATTGGACGGGGATTATTCTTGATCAGCCGGGTGCTTCCCATCGCCTGTTCCGCCACAAGCGACAGCTCCGTCGACTTCACACCGAGCTCCGCGATCGTCCTGGGGATGCCGACCGATCGAAAAAGGTTGTCGACGGCATCGATGGTCATGCTTGCCTGTTCCCGGACGGATCTTCCGGCCATATCGAGCCCCATCGCCCGTCCTATCTCGGCAAGCTCCGGTTCGCAGTGGCCCCGGTTGAATTCCATGACATACGGCATCATCACCGCGACCCCGGCGCCATGGGGCGTATGGGTCATGGCGCCTATCGGATATTGCACAGCATGGGCGGCAGCGGTGCCGGCAGTGCCGAAAGCTAGCCCGGCCGCAGTGGCGCCCAACATCAGCCGCTCACGCGCCCCATGATCGGCGCCATCGTCGTAAGCCCGCTGCAGGCTCGACGATATGTGGGAAATCGCAAGCAGTGCATAGTGATCGCTAAAGGTATTCTTGCCGAGAAAAACGTGCTCATGAACAACGGCGGGCGTCGGAGCGCGGCGCAGGGTCGTGAAGGCTTCGATGGCATGGGTGAGAGCATCAGCACCTGAGACCGCGGTCAGTCCGGGCGGGCAGGAATAGGTGAGCTCCGGATCGCAGATCGCGGTATGACCGATGATATGCGGACTTGCGATGCCCACCTTGACGGTGCGCTCGGGGTCGGTCACGACTGCAACCGGCGTCACCTCCGACCCGGTCCCCGATGTGGTCGGAACGAGGATCAATGGGATAACCGGTCCAGGAATCTTGAACTCGCCGTAATAATCGGATGGCTGGCCACCATGCGTCAGCAGAAGTGCGGCAACCTTGGCCGCATCGAGGCAACTGCCTCCTCCGATCCCTATAACGACCTCGGCACCGAATGTCTCACCCGCCTCGACTGCCCGTGTGATACAATCAATCGGCAGTTCGGCGACTGTTCCATCGAAGACCCGTACCTCCACGCCCGCTTCTTGAAGCGAGTCGATCAGCCGCACGAACTCTTTGTCGGCCCCCAGCCGCTCGTCCGTGACAACCAGCGCCCGCCGTCCAAGGCTGCCCGTGTAACCTGCCAGGGCGAAGCGCTGGCCGGCGCCGAAAACTATGTTGCGCGGAGAGCGCAATGCACCAAACATCGACACGTTCAAACCTCCACTAACCTTCATCCAACGGATGCTGCACCGGCCATTTCCTGTAGTCTGCTCCAGACGGAATCCGACACCGGCACCCCGTCGCGCAGGCGCTGTTGCCGACAGGCCCGTCCCCGCTCGCCGGGGATCAAGACGGACTCGAATCCTTCGGCAGGGGGTGTTTCGCGAATTTGCGCGAGGTAGGTCTGGAGGTCCCGGCACGGTCCCTTGATGACAATGAACACGTCACCCTTGTTGCAGACGTCGACATCGTCCAGGGTGCCACGGACGTCGCGCCCGAGCGCTGCTCCCGTGAGGCTCGCCACCAGCAGTTCGAAGGCGAGGCCGAGAGCATAGCCTTTAGGCCCCCCGAAAGGAGCGAGCGCGCCCGACTTTGCAGCATCTGCGTCCGTGGTGGGATTCCCCGCTGCGTCCAACGCCCAGTCGGGCGGAATAGATGCGCCGCGCTGCGCATGGTCGTGGATCTTCCCCATGGAGACGATGCTGGTAGCGGCATCCATCACGAAAAATCCGTCGCCTACGGGAAGTCCGATGGTGACTGGATTTGTGCCGATCATCGCGTGCCGTCCGTCCCAAGGG